>NZ_JAKJSP010000086.1:0-14000 GCF_050337085.1 Photobacterium sagamiensis
TTCCTATACACTGACGTATGGGTATCAATGGGTGAAGCGAAAGAAGCATGGGCTGAGCGTATCAACCTAATGATGCCTTACCAAGTAAACATGGAAATGCTAAAAGCAACTGGCAACCCACATGTTAAATTCATGCACTGCCTACCTGCATTCCACGGTGAAGACACTGTTGTTGGTAAAGAGCTTGCTCAAGAATACCCAGTACTAAAAGACGGCGTTGAAGTAACAAACGAAGTGGTTGAATCTAAGCACTCTGTCGTATTCGATGAAGCTGAAAACCGTCTGCACACTATCAAAGCAATCATGGTAGCAACATTAGGTCAGTAATCGACTCTCTTGAGTTTAAATGTTCTACAGAGAATGAAAAAGCTCTTATGATATAGTTAAATGACCTCCGGCAAAGCCGGAGGCTTATTAGATGACGCCTTCAAAGGGCACTAATTTTGGTGAGTTCAGGCATCGTACCTCAGCGAAAGTTCTTCTTTGGGGTATTTAGCTATATTTCAGGTCGAAATCCCACTTAATATTCTTCATACTTCTGTAACATCAAGATATAGAACAAGTTTTCAATACAAAAACGCACTATACCGCATCAAAATTCAATTGATTTGGTTGGCGTATTCTATGACGCAGTTTTGGTCGTGCTTCTGTTGGCGACTACAGTGAATAAACCAAGCAGAAATTGGCATAATAATGGCAGCTTTTAGCTAGTACTTTGATTTCAATATTTCTAATATAAAGTCATCACTGCATGAGTATCCCGGGACTCCTTATAGCACTGACACAACTTAATATGTTAATTGAGAGGATCAGAGCATGGCAAAGACAGTCGCAAGTCCCGGGAATGATACCAAATCACAAAAGCAGGCTATTATTGGTCTAGCCGATCACTGCTATGTACCGCCATCAGAACCCTCAATTGCATCACAAGTGATTATACCTCCCTCTTCAACCCTTGCAGGGTCTCGCCAGAGTAGCAATGCCGTTGGCAGAGAAGCTGAATATTATTCAGCGGATATCAAAGTAAGATCCGCATGCCTGGCAGATCTTGATGCTATTGAAAGCATGGTGCAGTACTGGGCTGAATTAGGTGAAAACTTACCCCGTGAGCAACATGAAATTGTACGTGACATTGGATCTTTTGTGGTTTTTGAAGCACCGGAGGGGGTGACAGGATGTGCCTCTTTACACGCTTATGATTCGCGATTAGCTGAAATTCGTTCATTGGGAGTTTATCCCGGAGCACAACGAAGAGGCCAAGGCAAAGCGCTCGTGGATCACTTGGTGGAAAAAGCCAGACAAATGGCAATTCAAAAAGTTTTTGTGCTGACCAGAGTTCCAGAATTCTTTAAGAAGCAAGGGTTTATTTTAACGTCACGCGTCCTGTTGCCTGAAAAAATCATGAAAGATTGCGAGCGTTGTACGCGACAGCATGTATGTGATGAAGTGGCGCTAGAAGTGTGTTTTGAGCAATAGTCGTTTGGCGTATCTGCTTCCCTCAATGACCAACCACGAATTTAAATGGAAACACTTTGCTCCTGACATTAAGCCGAGATTAAGTAACCCGAACCCTTTTTAAACACCAAAGCAGCAAAAAACGGAATTTCTTATGTTGAACACACTGATTATAGGTGCGAGCGGCTACACAGGCGCAGAACTGGCCCAAATGGTTATCAAGCACCCTCAACTTGAGCTGGCAGGCCTGTATGTATCGGCCAACAGCCTTGATGCCAATAAGCCAATAAGTACTCTGCACGGCCAGCTTAAAGGCGTGGTGGATTTACCTCTGCAACCTTTATCAGATCCGGTAGAAGCTGCGAAGCGGGCGGATGTAGTGTTACTGGCCACGGCGCATGAAGTCAGCCATAACCTGGCCCCTGTATTCCTCGCTCAGGGCTGCACCGTGTTTGATTTGTCTGGTGCATTCCGGGTGCCGAGTGATGACTTCTATACTGGTTATTATGGCTTTAACCATCAGCATCCTGAGTGGCTGTCGAAAGCGGTGTATGGACTAGCGGAGTGGAACAGCGAACAAATCAAAACTGCCCAACTGATCGCCGTTCCTGGGTGCTATCCAACCGCTTCTCAGCTGGCGCTTAAGCCCCTGATTGAAGCAGGCCTGCTTGATTGCAACCAATGGCCAATCATTAATGCCGTGAGCGGCGTGTCCGGTGCTGGGCGCAAGGCAACCAAGGTCAACAGCTTTTGCGAGATCAGCCTGCAAGCTTATGGGGTTTTCAACCACCGTCATCAACCGGAAATCGCCCATCACCTAGGGTGTGATATCATCTTTACCCCACACCTGGGCAACTTCAAACGCGGCATTCTGGCCACCATTACTGCCAAGCTGGCTGAGGGCGTGACTGCAGCTCAGGTGGCAGAGGTGATGCAGAATGCCTATGCCGAGCAAGAGGTAGTCAGGCTGTTAGGTGAGCAAACCGCCAGTATTCAAAGTGTTACTAATACCTGCTTTTGCGATATTGGCTGGAAGGTACAAAACCAACACATTATTTTAACATCAGCGATTGATAACTTGCTGAAAGGTGCATCAAGCCAAGCGATGCAGTGCATAAATATTCGCCACGGTTTCCCGCAGTTAACCGCACTGATATAGGAGCAGAAAGAATGATTCAGATCCCGTTAGTGATTAAATTAGGTGGCGCAGTTCTGTCCTGTGCCAACACACTGGAGAAACTATTTGCAACGATCAGCCAATATCAAGCTGGTACCGGGCGCCCTTTAGTGTTGGTGCATGGTGGTGGTTACCTGGTGGATGAACTAATGCAGAAACTGCGGTTTGAAACCGTAAAAAAAGAAGGGCTGAGGGTGACACCAAAAGATCAGATCCCTTTTGTTGCGGGCGCACTGGCGGGCACGGCCAACAAATTGCTACAGGGGCAGGCGATGAAAGCAGGCGTGGCGGCGGTAGGCCTGAGTTTGGCGGATGGCGGTTTGTGCGAGGTAACTGAGCTTAACCCTGAATTGGGTGCGGTCGGTAAGGCCACGGCGGGTGACGGGGAACTGGTGAAGCAGATCATGACTGCCGGTTTTGTTCCGATCATTAGCTCGATTGGCTTGGATTCTGAGGGACAGCTGATGAATGTCAATGCCGATCAAGCAGCGGTGGCGGTGGCGTCAGCCCTGGATGCCGAGCTAGTGCTGCTATCAGATGTCAGCGGGGTGCTTGATGGTAAAAGCAAGCTGCTGCCACAGCTGACCGAACAGGACTCTGAAGTCTTGATTGAAGCCGGGGTGATCACAGACGGTATGGTGGTGAAAGTGCGGGCGGCCTTTGATGCAGCCAAAGCATTGGGTCGGCCGATAGAAGTGGCGACTTGGCGTTACCCGGAAAAACTGGCTGCGCTGTTTGACGGTAAAAGCATCGGTACTAAGTTTTTGACATAAGCAGAAGCCTGAAAGCTGAGTGACATCTTGATTAACAACTACAAACAATGAATTTATCCCACCAGAATGTTCTCCGTTGCCAACGGATATAGCGTCAGTTTCCGTGTATGGGCTGGGAGCTGATGGAGGATAGGAGATATATTTTGAATGAATAAGCCTCTTTTGCTGACGGCCTTCAAGACGACCGTCCCCGTCCTGTTCGGTTACATCCCACTGGGGATAGCGTTTGGGATCCTGTTCAACGAGCTTGGGTTTCACTGGATCTACGCCACGCTGATGGCGACGGTGATCTACGCTGGCGCCGGTCAGTTTATGGCGATTGGGCTGCTGGCCAACCACGCCGGTTTTATGGAAGTGGCGATCACAACCTTGCTGTTGAATTCTCGCCATGTGTTTTACGGGATCTCCCTGATCAACAAGTTCAAGACCAACTGGTGGCGCAAGTTTTACCTGATCTTCGGGTTGACCGACGAGACCTATTCGTTGCTGACCGGCACGCGGCCGCCCGAAGATAAAGATGAGACCGACTTTTATCTGTTGATCACCGCATTGGATCATAGCTATTGGGTGCTCGGCTCGACCCTCGGCGCCATTCTGGGGGCCAATATGACCGTTGATACCACAGGGCTCGATTTTACCCTTCCGGCGTTGTTTATGGTGTTGGCGATTGAGCAGTACAAGGCGGTCCGCGAGTCCCGGACCTTTGTGATGGCGGGAGCCGTGGCTTTCTTGTCGATCTGGCTGTTCAGTCGGGACAATATGCTGCTGATGTCTATCCTGTTGTCCATTATCGTCCTACTGGTGTTTCGCCGGGAACAAAAGCCGACCGAGGCGATCGCACAGGGATCTGTATAGATGCAAGATACCCACTACTTGTTGCTGTTTATCGCGGTGATGGCGGTCGCGACCTTTATGACCCGGGCTCTGTCGTTTATTCTGCTGTACAAGATCAGCGACCATCCGATGTTGCTCTACCTGGGGCGTTACCTGCCGCCGGTGATGATGGTGCTGTTGCTGATCTACTGTTTCCGCGATCTTCGCTTTACCGCGTTCACCGATGGCCCGGCGGAATTGCTGGCGCTTGCCCTGGTGGTGGCTCTGCACATCTGGCGCGGCAATGCCCTGCTGAGCATTATGGCGGGTACCGGACTCTATATGTTCCTGTGCCAGTCATCCCTGTCACTGGCAGGCGCATAGCCAAGGTCTGTTGAACAAGGATGAAGTGAAAACTGATGGCCTGTGAATTTGATGGTCATAATATTGGAAGTGATGAATGTTGATGAAGATCATAATCATAGCCTCGCGGTACGTTATGGGCTGTGATGGTTCATTACATTAAGCCCCAAAAAGTACTTGTCGCGTTATCTTGCTGAATTCTGTTTTAAGTTTAATCGACGGCTTAATTTAGATATACCCAAACTACTTCAAGATGCATGATTCAGAGCTTCCTCTGGGAATTCAATTCAAGCGAAATGTGTGTAGGAATGGCATCCCCTTTTAAGCACATTTTGCGCGGAAGTGAGTTTCTAGAGGAGCTCCCAAGGGGCGAGTTTCAGTGGCTTTTATACTGCGTTAGTCATACTCCAAATAGAACCACTATTCGCTCATATGACTGCCTAGCCTAAAAGCCACTGAATTCTCGCTGAACACGGCATCTTGAAGTTGTTTGGGTATAATATGTTTGAACAGCTAATATTTTCAAGTATTCAAACTGCACCGATGCCTCAGCGCCTTCTTAAGCTAGCTGAGGTTCAGTGGTAATTAAGTAAGTCTTCATTAATAATGGCTGGTATTTAAAATTCCCAGCCATTATTTTCTGTTACTCATTCATTATTATATAAAATTAGCGTGAAATAATATCGCGCTCTATAGGATGAAGTTGAAATGCTTTGGCAACAACCCAATAAGAAAAACAAGCCAATATTGAGGCGTACATTGGCGCTTCAACCCAGCCAAGATCAAAATGAAGGAAAAGCATACACCCTGTCACGAAACCAATCACGATAGAGAATAACGCGGCATAGATATTAGAAGGGATAAAATGAGCCAATAGTGTCGGGGCAACCAAAGCCGCCATCAGGGTACCTGACCCTAAAATAGCCAACATCGACAGCATAAACGGCGGCGCATATAACATAATAACGAAACCCGCTCCGCCCAATACCCAAACGGCAAAACGGTTCAGATACAACAGAGATTTATCGGAGAGCTTACAATTGGGCCAGATAGCCTGACGAAGATCATGAGACACCGAGCCGGCAATCGAGTGTAAGACCGAATTGGTGGTTGATTTCATCGCAAAGAGAATAAATAAAGTAACCACCGCTGAGACGGTTGGCGACAGGAAGGTGGTTAAAAATATCGGCATTGCCTGATCCGGGTTTTCAAGTCCAGGTACTTTAACTCGGGTATAAAGCCCTGCGATAGGTACCAAGCTCAGTAAGCAAGCCATTGGGGTCATGTAAGCGGCCATGTGATGTAATTTGGTTTTGGATGATAATGCCATAAAACGAACAGACATATAGGGTAAGGTGGCACTGTAAATAAACGCGTAGGGCAATACCATCAGCACGTGCCATACCGACGATCCATAAGGCCCGGAATCGCTTGGGGTTAGCAGATCGGGATCGATMGCATTAAGGYTATCTAAYAGCTCAGCAACAGGCATATCAGAAAAAATTGTCCAGACAATAACCAGTGCCGAAATGCACATCCCGACAACCATAAAAGCATCGGTAAATGCGACCGCAGCTAACCCGCCAATTGAGGTATAAACAACAATTATTACGATCATTAACAGCGATGCCGTATTGTGATCGATACCGAGCCAGGGACCCGCTAACAGCCCTAATGCTTTGATTTGACCGACCAGAAAGACCAACAGCAGTATGATGGTAATTACCGCCACGAAGGCTTGGGTGATTCGTTTGACAGAGTCTGGTCCATCATGACTGCGGGCGATGTATTCCGGTAGCGTTAAGCTGCCTATCTGCTGCGCTTTTTGGTGAAGAAAACGGGCGCAGAACAGAACAGCAAAAACCATTGCAGGGGCAAAAAAGAAGTTGCCAAGCAGCTCGATGGCACCGTATTTATAGGCAACRCCTGGCGAGCCCATAAAKCCCCAGCCAGAAAAGCCTGTCGCCACGATGGTGGCCCCTCCAATGAAGGGCCCCAARCTGTTGGCTGCCAATAGAAAACCACCTTCACCCTTACTMGAATGCACAATCTTGTTACTGTACAGTGCTAAGCCGATCATGATGATCACAGTGGCAATTAGCAGCGCCCAGTTTAATAAGATGGCCATCGTAACCTCCGTGGTTATTGTTGGGTGGTGGCTTTAGCTTGTTTCGCATTGCTGTGCTTTTTMRCCATCGWTAKCACGATTTCACCCATACCRCCGCCGATGACAAGGATCCCTCCCAACGTTTGCAACCCAGTAAGTGATTCGCCAAACATGCTGATACCAATACCCGCACCAACAACGGTTTCAAAGTAAGAGACACAAGCAAGCTCGGCAGCTTTCAGATGCTTAGCGGCAATGGTAAGGAGTGACAACGCGCCAAAACCAATGAAAATGCCCATCGAGATCAACCACACCCAAGAGCTGGTATCCATCTTMGCGAGTGACGGTGGGTTAACGGTAAAGCAAAGTGCAATGGCAAYCGCACCAAATAAGAAGTTATAGAATGAACGAGAATCAGAGCTGACATCGGTACGGTAGCGGCTRAAGAACARATACAGACCGTAGCCAACCCCGGATGCCARACCTAACATGTCACCAATAAAATTCTCTTTTGAAAAGGAAAGTGACACGGTTAAGCCATTTGTCGAGTCATAATTAATGATCCCGATAATGAATAAACAGCCGATGAAAACAGCGGTTAGTAAGCCGCCTGTAAGTTTTGAAATTTTTTCCTTCAGGAAAATAGCCGCCAGTATGGTTGAGAATACGGGGCCGGTATAAATAAGGAATACCGCATTGGCCAGTGTTGTATGCTGCGTTGATGAAACATAGGCCGCTAAACAAAGCCCTAAACAAGCCCCGCTGGCAATAACTGACGGTGTTAATTTGGTTGACTTGATGAGCATGGTTTTCCTCTGATGAAACATCAGAGCAAAGACACAAATGGCACCTACCGTCATTCGGGTAAAGGCGATAACATCGCCGCTGGTGTTGATATTACGSGCAAACAATCCGACACAGCCCATCAGGGCTGCCGATACAATCATGGTGCTATAACCTAATGTTTTGGTATTCATAACTAACCTCTTCGATCGTTATTATTTGATTGGTCATTGAGCATTCCACCGCCCGTCGTATGTTGATAGCCAAAAATGACGGCCACAATACCCCATAGCAACAGGTTGGCAATAATAAACACGTCGACAGACCAATATCCAGTAAGCATCTTTATCCCTTATACAAGATCACAATATACTGATAAAAACGGATAGACTTCGACCATAATTGAACAATTAGTGCCGCACTTATCCATCTGATTTTTATTGATATTATCCTTCATCTTTTTTTGTTGATCCACATCAGTCACCCAATATAGATAAACAATAAAAAGCAGCTTGTTGGAACTTATATTGAATCACGGGTAGGAAGATAACTAGCCAAAAACTGCTGGTTACTTGCTGATTACTGCCGATGGATTTAGTTTGTGAACAGATGAGCACTGCAGTGAAGCGCATTGCAATGACTTCCATTAATCACCAGCGGTTCAATGTTGAGTGTTCAACATTGATACCTCGTTCTGCTTAGATTTCTTCAATTTCACGATAACTCAATTTGTAAGAGAGATAATACCGAACCAATTGAAGGATGATGTCTGACGGAAAGTGGCGGCCTGAAAAAAGGATAGTCATTGTGCGAGAAGTAGTGAGTGATGACGGATATCATAACTTACTGCTCCAGCTTGCGACAAAACCATTCTCTGGTTGGATATTACAGCCAGACCAGACCTCATCAATACAATAGCGGATTAACCCAAAATGAGTCAGAGCAGTTGTATTGGTTAGAACACAAACCATGGCCAATTTTACTTGACTACCATGCTGCATCAGGCCAATTGGTTTTGCAACTGCCCTACCACACTGCGGTAATTGGCAAGATAGTGCTGCTTATTCAGGTGGCTAGCTCGGTATTCACGCGGAGTCACTCGGATTATGCTTTTGAACTTGGCATTAAAATTAGACAAAGAAGAAAAACCCACCTCTGCTCCGATATGCGCGATACCCCAGTCGGTTGTAACCAAGTAACGTGCTGCCTGACGGACCCGTTGCTCAATTAGATATTGTCGGAATGTCACACCCAGGTTGGCATGAAAGAAGCGTGAGAAGGTACTATCTGCCATGTGGAGTTGGTTCGCCACCATAGTAACTGAAAGCGGTTCGGCCAAATTGTCCTCAATGTATTTTAATGCCACACGCACTTTATCTTCTATCCGCTGGCTATCAACCACGTCAAAATCACAATCTGTCAAGAAACTATTGTTTTGCTTTGAGAGACCTTCCAATAAATAGAGCAAATTAAGCACCTGAGTAAATTCATAATTATTTACAACCGCCTTAAGGTAATTGTTTACACTTGAATCAGAACAAATATCGAACAAAGATCCACCACGTGCTTTTTCAAGCATCTGTTTAATATCGCTAAATTGAATACTATCGGTAAATGTTTGCCCCAGTGCGTTAAGGCGAAAATGCAGTACATCGCATTGCGCCCCAGCAGCATTCCTTGGCGGCTCAAATTCAAAGCGGTGGGGTAAAAATGGCGCCAGCAGAACTAGCTGACCAGGTGAAAGGCGGTGACTAGAGGCTCCTAAATAAAGAGTACATCCTGTATTGCGGGGCCAGACTAACACATAATCGGCACAAAAAAGCAGGTGCTCCGTTTCCTCAGCCGGCTGTAAATCAAACAGCAAAAACTTAGGTGTATTCGCTATAACACGCTGACACATCATATCTACCTCTAACTAACTTACCGTTATTTTCTCTCCTGATGTCACAAAGCACCACTGCTCAAACAGATAAGTGTGATATTAAACAGTATGAATAGCACTGAGTGAATACCGAATAAGCATTTATCGAATATTGGAAAAGCATATTCTTGCTTGATATAACAATTTAAGGTTTTGTCGCAAAGTTATGCTGAAGTACAAGCACACTGATTTTCAGATACAATTAGGCTGCCAACGCGTACAACTGCTCCCAAACAGATAAACCTTCAGGGTTGTTGAGCTAGAAGTGGTGAGTGGTGAGTGGTGACGGAGATCATAACTCACCACTCCAGTTTGCGACAAAACCTAAAAATGTCACACGCCCACCCAAGATAGAAATGGTGGATAACCCCAGCTAGGCAACGGCTTATGGGTGACCGAAAAGTGTGACACTGTAACAAGGTGGGCGCTATCGAACAGATAATAGGATTAATTTTGTGCTAGTTTCTCTTCTAGTGCAGCAGCATCAACAGGCTTAGTAATAAATGCTAGGATGAGTGCGATGCCAACCATGACTGCAGACACTGTATAACCTAGGGTATAGGTACCTGTTGTATCCATCGCGACTGCAGCAACGACCGGGCCGATAAAGCCACTGATGCCCCATGCTGTGTATAGTACGCCGTAGTTTTTCAGACCGTAGAAACCCGCAGTCAGTGATGGGAAGACTGACAGAAGTATGCCATAACCAGCAAGCCCGGCTTCATTGATAAAGTCCGGTTGAGTCAACATAGCCCCGACCAGCAGCTCAATAAATATAGGAATTAAACGTGGAGGGATCGTTTGTGTTAAAAAATATTATCGGCTCTTTGACGTTTCATGCGAATTTCAAGGCCGAACTGTTGTTATATTCAACGAGATTTTCAACGCCATGAAATACACAAATAAAGCATAATTTAACTAATTTAAAATCATTAATTTTAATTGAACAACCATGCTACTGAACAGAGCGCACCACTTCAGTTTGAAGCACAATCTGAAAGTCCGGAACCAAAATTGATCCCGGATTCTGTCGATATTTAGGATTATTCCCATCCAATTGAATATCCTAAAGGAGACGCTTTATAATTTATTAGTATTCCCAGTGGCTGATATCGTGCGCGCCTGCAAATTGATTAGGGAAGTAATCTTCACACGTACCTTCACGCCATACATCTGCAGTTGCACAGTGTAGGCCGCCGCCAAAGGCATAAGCGTCACGCAAATCAACAGGAACAACATCGAAACCAAGCTTATCAAACTGCTCTTGCTGGGGTTTTTCCGATGCTTCGACACACACTGTTTTATGGTCAAGGATCAGTGTATTCATTGATAGCCATGTGCTTGAGTAACATAGCGCCGGTGGGTTATCCCAAGCAGGGTTAACCGCTTCAACAATTTCCCAGTCATTCTTTTCAAAGATTTCACGCTGGCCTTTGAACAATGGGCGATTGGGGTTAAGCAGCATGAGTCCCGGGCGAAGCGGGCAGAATGTTGCATCAATATGAATTGGGTGGTTATCTTCAAAGCTTAAAGTATGAACACGATAGCCCTGAGGTTCATAACGACGTTTGATCCAGCGAATACCGGCCAGGTTCGTTGTCAATCCATGCTGAACAAAGATATCTTTACCTAAGCGCATAACATCMGCGGCATCAAACAGAATATCGGTCTCTTTGGTGCTGTATTCTTTACGCAGCGAACGCGCCATGGTTTCTGCATCAGAAAGATGTTCATAAGCTGCAACATAATCCATGCGGAAGCTATCATCTGAAAGACGGGGACGTGGCGCTTGTTCAATTAAGCATTCAGGATCTGATTCGAAATATTCGCGCATTAAATCAACATAAGCGAGATATTCAAAATAACGGCTACGGAAACTCATCGGTGCCATCAGTATGCTTTTACCCATGGTTAACAGGCAATCTCGTGGAGGCATGACACCAAAACCAGAGCTGATGGAAAAATCTGGCGTAGTAATACGTTCGTTCCAATCAACCGCTCCCGGACGGTCGACAATAATTCCACGATCTTCCAAGGTATTGGCAAAACCGTTTAAACATTCATTTGCACGATCAATAGACTCTTGAGTCCGGCGCCCTGCTTTTCCTCCACGCATMGGTGARTCAGCTGGAATTTTCTCATTACTTGCCGGGCATGCCTCTGGAATATGTTGGTTATCGGCAATACCAACAATTACATGACGTAGAGGATCGAAGTCATTATAAGATTCAACATGGAGGCCAGGACGAACATATGGAACGCCRCTATCTTTTCTTTCAATAGGCGCTGAAGCATTTGGATATAGATCGTTGGAAACACTCATTTCATAATCTCCGAGAGAATTAACATGAATAATTAAATAGGTATATTAATAACCATCTTTCCAGAAAATATAAGCAGGTCTGATAGCTACATTTAATTCTTTCTAATTTTTTATTAATAATCAGATGATTGATACCTACATATAAATACGATATGGATTTAATCTTTATGCTTGATGAGCCTGGAATATTATTGCTCTTCAATGGTTATAATATGCCGCCTTATGGTGCCGAAATATAGTCATTTAATGCTGACAAATGGCTGATTCATGCTTTCATTTGTCAACATAGCAAATAGGTGGTTATTGAACCTTGTTAAAATGTGATCAATGCCCTGTCATCGAGATGAATAAACCATAAATCATCCGTATGTCACACGAGCATACTGATAGGTGGTGTTTATGTGGTTTGATATCACGTTTCTAAATTTTCAATGTGGTCTTTAGCCTAGTCTAAAGCGACCATGCATGGAGGTACAGCGAGGGAAAGAATATGTATCAGCGCGTTAAAGCCAATACACCTGAATTTCTAATGTTTGATATTCAAGAGGTAGAAGAAACAGAGCATATGATTTTTGCAGCCGATTACATTCTGGTCTGGCCACGCCACTGTGAATGTACGTTGCACTTAGGTACGTCACACTATGATCTTAAGCCAGGGCAGCTCGTGTTACTCGCACCGTTTAATCCTTTCCGTATAGTATTAGGCCCCCTCGAAGACAGTGCTGAGCATGGCTGTGATGAACTACACTTTCGTTTAAATGCACTGGGGCAGACATTTGTTGACAGCGTGCAATTTAGCAATATAAAAAAAATGTTAGATCAATCACGTAGCGGTATGTTGTTTGATATCCCTGCACATTCAGAAATCTACACCTTTTTAAAGATGCTTGAGAACACGTTTGAATTTTCGCAGGTGCTGAACCTTCTGAGGTTGCTTGATAAGTTGTCTCATGTACAACCCACAACAAGCTTCCTCGCCGATAATTTTGAGATAAAAAATAGCCAGCGAATCGAAGAGCGGGTTCAGATTGCTTTAAAGTATATTGCCAATAATTTAGCTGAACCTTTATCTGTTTCACTCGTTGCCGAACAATTACATATGGCCGAAAGTACCTTCTCACGATTTTTCCATGCCAATATGGGAATTACTTTTCGCCAGTATATTATTGAACAACGAGTGCGTCAGGCGGCACGCTATTTAGTGGTCACTGATTGGAGTATTGCTCATATTGGTGCAGAAGTGGGGTTTTCTTCATTATCGAATTTTAATTCTAAGTTCAAATGCTTACTAAAATTTACGCCAAAAGAATATCGATCACGTCATATTGATATGCGGCAGAATATAGGCCAGCATCGTTCTGTTGAAGGACAATTACAAAATCAACTGACGAACACCGAAAGCAATCTTTAATATATGTAATATTTCCTATTAATAATGGCTGGTATTTAAAATTACCAGCCATTATTTTCTGTTACTCATTCATTATTATATAAAATTAGCGTGAAATAATATCGCGCTCTATAGAATGAAGTTGAAATGCTTTGGCAACAACCCAATAAGAAAAACAAGCCAATATTGAGGCGTACATTGGCGCTTCAACCCAGCCAAGATCAAAATGAAGGAAAAGCATACATCCTGTCACGAAACCAATCACGATAGAGAATAACGCGGCATAGATATTAGAAGGAATAAAGTGAGCTAATAGTGTCGGGGCAACCAAAGCCGCCATCAGGGTACCTGACCCTAAAATAGCCAGCATCGACAGCATAAACGGCGGCGCATATAACATAATAACGAACCCCGCCCCGCCCAATACCCAAACGGCAAAACGGTTCAGATACAACAGAGATTTGTCGGAGAGCTTACAATTGGGCCAGATAGCCTGACGAAGATCATGAGACACCGAGCCAGCGATAGAATGTAACACCGAATTGGTGGTTGATTTCATCGCAAAGAGGATAAATAGCGTAACCACTGCTGAGACGGTTGGCGACAGAAACGTAGTTAGAAATGTCGGCATTGCCTGATCCGGGTTTTCAAGTCCAGGTACTTTAACTCGGGTATAAAGCCCTGCGAGAGGTACCAAGCTCAGTAAGCAAGCCATTGGGGTCATGTAGGCGGCAATGTGGTGTAATTTGGTTTTGGATGATAATGCCATAAAACGAACAGACATATAGGGTAAGGTGGCACTGTAAATAAACGCGTAGGGCAATACCATCAGCACGTGCCATACCGACGATCCATAAGGCCCGGAATCGCTTGGGGTTAGCAGATCGGGATCGAT
>NZ_JAKJSP010000087.1:0-13996 GCF_050337085.1 Photobacterium sagamiensis
GTTTGTAGGGTGATTGGGTGGGGGGGCGTGTTCCAAACAATAAAGATCCGTCACCACTTCACTAATCAACAACGGAATTGTTACCCATATTTCAACGGCGGCAACTTTGATTAGCATCACTATTATGCTCTAAGTCACATAGCAAGAACCTTCTCAATAAAATGTATGCATATGTTGATGTTAACGCCTAAATTTAAACACAGTGGTAGGTTCTAATGCCCGAGGGTATCGTGTGGCGTTTTCTTTTATCGAGTTTAGTTTCAGCGATTAAATGTGTATTTGGATCATGCTCCTAGTTTAAACCAGTTCACAGTAGCACCGCTGATAGTACTTCACTCAACTGGCGTCATGGGTGTCGCGTTAATCTGCAATTTAAAGTTAGGAAGTTAAATTGACTAAGTTACTTAAAATCAAAGGAGAGAGCATGGTCGCCGATAAAGACACTTATATAAGAGCATTGCTTCATTTACGTGATAAAAGCAAGCTTAGGAACACGAAGTACTTAGCTATGTTAAGGGCACAGTACTCGTCAGAAAATCAGACTATTACGGCTAGTAGATTAGCTAAGGCTGTGGGTTTTAAGAACTTCAACGCTACAAATCTTCAATATGGTATTTTGGCTCATGAAATTGCTGATTTCATCGAATATATGCCGCCGAAGAGTTCAAATGGTGAGCCAATGTGGTTTTTGGCTCTTTCATCAGGTAATGATGCGTCAGATGACACTTTAGATGGTCATTACGAATTCATCATGAGGCCTGAGTTGGTGGCTGCTCTTGAAGAAATGAAGTGGGTCTAATAATTGCGATAGCAACTCAGACGGATTCGTAAATTCGCCGTTGTTTGCATGAGTTGGATACAAGGAGAAAATCATGCGTTCAGAGGTGGTACAAGCGTTTGAAGGGGGCTCGGCGTTCTACCGAGACACCGTATTATCACCAGAGGTATTGTCAATGTATCAGGTTGGCACCCTGTTCCGTGAGCCTACTTTTTGTGATGCTACATACAAGTTCGGGGGATTCGCCGCTCCACATCGCTATCTCATCATTTCTGCCAACGCTTATTGCATAGATGAACTTTCTGCACATCCCGAGTGGGGGTTATGCATATGGAAGACGGATCGTATCTTCAAGGTCATAGGAACACATCAGAAGGAAGCGAATACTCAAACTACGTTACTGGAAATTCCAGAAGAATATCGCTCCGAACTCACCACGCAAAGCCTCTCGTATCTTGAGCGTGGTTTAGCCAGCAAGGCTGCTGAGCGGTTTGAGGAGGCGCTTCAGTTGCCCGCGTTGCCTGAGCACCAATCTCGCCTCTGGTTAGATCGTCTAGAGCTTCCTGTGGGTGTAGATGACTATGGGCACTTCTTCGAAGCTTGGTCATATGGCACCTAATTAACGGTTCAAGTCCGTAATTAAGCCCCCTCGGCGATGCGTCAACATAGCAGACCTGGTTCCATCTGATTTTTTTACACACGCCCCCACCTTAACACCCTACAAACCCGAGAAATTGGCAGATAGATTGAGTTTGTAGGGTTCTAGATAGGGGGGCGTGTACCAAACAACAGACTCCCATGCGCCCTAACTCACATAACCGGAACCCAATCAATTAAAACTTATGCATGGTATGTCATACCAATCTAGATTTAATGATAACTGTGAGATCTGCTGTGCCTAGAGCGGTAGCGTGGATATTCGTGATCCCAGTGCGAAACCTGCAGTTTGGGCTTGAAAAGAGTTAAGTGATTAAGGGATTCAATTTTAGTTCAGGAGCTAGTTTTAGGTCATTTGTCCGAGGCGTTATGCGCTAAAAAAGAGGGAGTAATAATGAAATATGAGAAAGGTGATCGGGTTACACATCCGAATATGAAAGACTGGGGGCTTGGTGAGGTTTTAGCCAATAGTAATGGGGATATTGTAAAAATTTTTTTTGTTGGCGCAGGAGAAAAGAAAATTTCACTAAAATATGTACAACCTATCAAGGTTGCAGGTGAAAAAGCAGGTCATCCGGTTCTTGATAATTTGAAAATCAAGAAGTCATCATCTGGAATCAAGTATCAAAGCCTTTCTCAATCAATGCATTTTTTTGTAGAACAGTTTCCAGAAGGGTTTTATGGATCAAAATTCAATGAATATGAAAGAGAATATAAAGATAAGGCACACGCTTTAGCACTTGAACTATTGGCTAAAGAAACATTCGTATCGTTTCTTGAAAAAGAAGAATATACCGAAATCACAAAGCGTGCTCAAAGAATAGTAAACGCAACAAATCTTATATTCCCAAATGAGAAAATGGCATTAAAAGATGGGTTGATCGAGCCAAACGCAAAGAAAGAGTTTTCACAAACATTATTTGGGTTGTTGTTTGATGAAGGGGAATTGAAAGGTAGATTTGAAGCATTCTCAAAGGTACTTGAAAACATCAATGCTGCAAAGTGGACGACGGTATCATATTTCTTATTTGTTTTCTTGCCAGATAAATACATGTTTGTAAAACCTACGATAACGCAATATTCTGCCGAGCTATGTGGATTTGAAATAAACTATAAACCACAGCTTAATTGGCTTACTTATAAATCTGTTCTGGATTTTTCAAATTATCTTTTTTCTGAATTATCAGAGCTAAAGCCAAGAGATATGACTGATGTTCAGTCATTCATGTGGTGTATTGCCCCTGGTACGTACCAAAGCGCATGAAGCCATCAAGTATACCTCAAACACTCGGTACTTTAGGTATGAATTTAACTTGGTGTTTACGGTACACCAATCAGGTATGGTGATTTGGGAACAACTTATGGTAGGCGTTATTTCTTATAATCAATATATGGTGTACGAATGAATTTTACCGATAGGATACGCCCAACAGATAAAGGTATTACTACTTATCTAGACGAGTTGGAAAATCTTGATTTTCAAATACCCACATTCCAGAGAGATGTCGTATGGGAAAAAGAAAATGTTAAGAAATTATGGGACAGTATTTATAAATTTTATCCCCTCGGTAGCATTTTGGTCTGGAAAACCAATGTGAAATTACAAAACCATAGGAAAATTGGTGGTCATAAAATATCAGAAGGCACGTTTGATCGTAGTGAGTATCAATATATTCTTGATGGTCAACAAAGAACCACATCGTTATTAACTTCTCTATATGGCGGAAATATTGAAGGTCAAGATGGATTTGATCCATCGGTATATATTGATTTAACAATTGAAGATGAAACAGATATTGATGATGATAGTTACAAAAAACGGTTTTTGTATTGGGATGAAATTAACAATAAAGGTGGGAGCTTTAAAAGAAATACAGGGAGACAAAATAAGTTCAACTCAGGACTTATTGTTAAACTACTAAATATCAAAAATGATTTTGGTTCAGTTGAGCGTTCATTGGTTGAGAGTGAATATGACGACTACAAAGATTATGATCATCCAATCAGAGAGCAACTAAGAAGGCTTAAGCAAGTTCTCGATAATTACAGGTTGTCGTTTATAGAGCTAAAAGGCATTCAAGTCTCAGAGGTCTGTCAAATATTCGAGCGAATCAATCAAGCTGGAAAACCATTAGATATATTCGATATTGTAGTTGCAAAAACTTTTAAGCCAGAATCTGAAGATAATCAAGGATTCTATCTAAGGGAATACATTGATAGTTTCAGAAAGATAAATAATAGCAATTTCTTGCAAATTAGTGACTTTGACTATCTTCAAATAATTGCCATATTGATCAGGGAAAACATTGAAAAGTCTGGGATATGGAATATTACCCCACGCTATCTTAATGATATAAAAACTGAACATATTGAAGAAATATGGGAGCCTGCTAAAAAAGCCATTAATAAGACTTTTGATTTCTTTGAAAACACGTTAAACCTAAAAGGACCTCAACTTATTCCTTACAGATATTTTTATCTAACCATTGCAGCGTATTTTTTTAGAAATGACGCCCCAGATTACAATTTTATAAAAATGTACTTTTGGTTTCATAGTTTTCATAATGATGATTTGCTCAGTAATACTGGTGATGTTAATTCGCACATTGAATTTCTTATCAGTCAAAAGAATACAGGAGAATACAGCTTTCCTCGTTTTCTGATTGATAAAGAAACATTAAGGACTTTGTCTTATAGTTCAAAGGGGCGATTATCTAGGGCAGTACTTTCTTTATATGCAAGTGAACAACCGAAAGACTGGAAGTACACAGATAGAAATGTCATTGTAGATAATTTATTTTTCTCAACAGATAAACCAAATCTCCACCATATATTTCCAACAAACTACATATTACAAAATCCAGGTTCAAATGAACTGAATAATAATAGCTTAATGAATATTGCGTATCTTACTCAGATAACCAATCTGGAAATTAGTGATAAAAATCCCTTGATTTACATTCGAGATTTTAATACTAATCCAGAATTTGAACCAGTCATAAAAACCCATCTTCTTCCGAATGACCTTTTAGAATGGTCAAGGTTGGAAAGTATGCCTGCTGATGCTTTGGATCAGTTTATAGAAAAGCGAGTAGATTTAGTTATTGAAAAATTAAAAAATACCTTGAGTGGAATAAACTTTGAAGTTATCGATACAAAGCAAAATAGTTAACACATATGAGCCTTCGTGCGCCAAGCGGTAAAGCGAATCCTATCGGCCGCGTTAGCAGTCGACTGAAAGTCGATTAACAAGCGTGCTCTCTTAGTTAGTCATATGTGGCGTTCAGACACGCCCCCCTACTTGAACACCCTACAAACCCTAGAAACTCACCGAACACATCAATTTGTAGGCTTTATAGGGTTCGTAGGCGTGGAGGCGTGTCCCTGATATAACCCCTGTATCTCCTTCACAAGTCCGCCTCAGTAACGTCACCCATTCTTCTGAATCGGAAACGACGATTTGTACTACTTATTACACCTTGATTCACATAACCTGAGCCACTTCAACAAAACTGCACGCATATGTTGGTAGCCTTGTCTTAAATTGAAGACATCGGTGGGCTCTGTGTGCCCAAGGGCGGTAGCGTGGCGTTCTCAGTCATTTTCTCTGTGTCATCAAGCTGACCCCCAACACGGAAATGGTGAGATACACGAACTCAGATCGCATATTTCATTCGTATATCTACCGATAAACAGGAGATTTACGAACCTAGTTTGTTGAATAAAATGTTAGATGATGGTGTGCCCTATGAAAAGTGGACACACCAATGAATTTTAAATAAAGGGGAAGACAAGTAGTGATAGATCAAACAAATATAATTGTTGCTAAGTCAAGAGAACTTAGCCAACCGATAGATAATTTACATAAACAATTGGAAGGTTATCTTTCTCATGTAGGACTTCCAATAGATAATGTTGTTGTTCCAATAGCTGAGCGAAAGAGGGTTATATCTTCATTGGAAGAAGCACTTGCAATTATTCCAATTGATGACCGAAATAAATCATATTATTTATCGAAATTCACTGTGGCGATATCTGTTGGTTTATTTGATGGGGCTTTAAATTACCTTTGGGACGAAACTGTTCGAGCCTTTCGTCGATTGATTATAGCGTTTGATTTACCATATTTTTACTCGATCGCTGAAAAAGTTAGTGCTAGATATAAAACCTTATCAAAAGAAGAAGATATCGATCAGGTTAGTGAGCATGATTTACTTGAAGCATGCAGACGAATTGGGCTGTTGTCGGATGTAAATTATCAGCGTTTAGAACACGTTAATTTCATGAGAAATCATGCTAGTGCAGCGCATCCAAATGATAATGATATTGATGGTTTTGAAATGTTAAGTTGGTTAAGTGTATGTTTGAAATATGCAATAACTGCAAAACCAGACCATTCATTAATTGCTGTTAAACAGCTATTAACAAATATACGAGTTTCAGTAATCCCAGTTGAAGATTTTCCTATAATTGGAAAAGACTTCATGAAACAGCCGATAGAGAGAATAGATGATTTCTTATGGACACTTTTTGGGTTATTCACAACAGAAAAAACCACCTCGGAAACCAAAGCTAATATTGTTGGAATTGCTCCATATATATGGGATGCAGCAACAAAAGATCGTAAATATGAAATAGGGGCTAAATTCGGGGTATTTAGAAAGAATGGTGAGGTAGGAAGGAAAGAGGCAGCTCAAGAATTTTTACAATCGGTTAATGGTCTTAAGTACAAAGATGAAGATAGTCTAGCTGGTGAAGTTATTGAAATTCTTGAAAATTTAAACAGAGCCCATTTTGGGGCAAATAATTTTTACAATGAATACCCACATGCAATGGCTCTGAATAATGCTCTCCCTCCAAGCGGTGTAGTTCCGAGAGCTGCAAGATCTATTTGGGTAAAAGTACTATCAATATGCTATATCGGAAATGGTAATGGTTATAGAGATGGGGTAGATGAAGCCGCGTTACCGTATTATATAAATTACCTTAACCATTTTTCTGAATTAGAAGTCGTGGATTTTATTAAATTATTTGAAGACCCTGAGTTTACATCACCTTTAGCTCGTTCTATGCCTGCGGCTAGGGTGAAAAAATTAGCCTCAGCTTTAAAAACCAAGGTTACGAATACACATATAATTAAAGCATTAGATTTGGTGATTTCAGCTCCTTCAGTACATAAAGTTCATACTACAACTGCTTTTAAAAATGGAATGAAATATTTACCGAGTAACTAATCATCTAAAAATGCATCAACACGATTTTTTACACCCGTCATTCTAGGTTTGCAGAGTGTTTATCGTTTATCGTGGGAAAATTCAAGTTTAGTCTGCGTAGTAAAAAACGTGTTATGCAGGCGTTAGGTTTCCATATCTTTTATATAGGTATGTTTTAGAGATAAAATGAAAAGAATAAAAACAAAAGAAAGTGGCTATCATGGCTATCAAGAGTTTAACTTTGTTAGAGAGAAAATAGTTTCTGAATATGAATATGCAAAAAAGAAATATCAAAACAGACCTGTAAAAACAGAACATGGTAACGTAAGTGAAAGCTTATTAGTTAATTGGTTAAAAGAATCCTTACCTAAGAAATATGGTGTTACATCAGGCTATGTAATCCCTGATTTATATGTTGAAAAATATAAGGTATATCATTTTGATATAATTATTTATGATAAGCTAGAGTCGCCGGTTTTATGGATGGAACCATCAGATAACAATACTAAAGCTAGAGCGATACCAGCAAAGCATATTTTCGCAATATATGAAGTTAAAGCCTCGTTAAGACCTAAAAGCATTTCAGATGCTTTGGAAAAATTAGACTCAATTTCAAAGTACTCAAAATTATTTCCTGATAATTTTCATACAAAGGCAATTTTTATGGAATTGCCTAAAGAATATATAAATAAAAAGGGTGTTGTATTAAATAAATTTGTAACAGATAAGGAAATGCATGGTTATTCTGGTTCATATGTTTTTTCTACCAATGTGAATAAAAAAATAAGCGCAACAATAAAAACCACTACAAATAGTGATAATCTAAAATATGTTGACCTCTCATTAGATAGAAAAAGTTTAGTGAAGGATGTCGAAAAAATCGATGTGGAAATTCATGACGTAGATAAGTTTAAGTTTTATAACCCAGAGCCTGGTTATAGCTTAGATATAATGTCAATGAACGGAAAAGTTGCTGGGATGGTTAAATCATATGAGCAGCAAGCGATTAACAATGAAACTCGTGTATATGCTCTATGGTCAAGAAATGAATTTGCTGTTTTTTTTCATGAGCTTCTATCTAGGCTTGATACCGGTGACTTTAACAGGTATCAGATGAAATTTGGTTTATCATTTGATGAGTTATAGTTTTATTATCCATTCAAAACAATCAAGATGATGCGTTACACTCGGCGGTTTTGGTACGGAGTTCGGTGCGCTTTGCTGGTTCGGTGGGGCACACCTTATTGCAAGCGTTAGGTTCCTAGGAGTAAAAGTGAAGAAAATTGCGCGTATTTGTTGGAACAGTAATGGTTGGAGTCAGCCTTCTGGTAGGTTAGGTAAAAGTACCAACAAGGAGTCCTATGAATTTATTAATGGTTATGGACATGAAGAGTGGCTATTAGATACAACCAAACTTATTGACGGTTATCATTATGGATACTTGCAGGCGATTGGTAAGCATAGAGATAAATACCTGAATGAAGTCTTTGATGTCTCACTATATTCTATTAACAATGACACCAAGCAAAGGTGGTGGCTTGGTGATATTCAGAACTTAGAAGTTGTATCGGAGGCTGAGTCGAAAAAAGTATACAAAATATACAAGTCAAATGGTTGGTATGCTGAAATGCAGCAACAACTAATGCAAGTTGGCGCGAATACTGATGAGTTCAAGAATTTTGTAACTCCGGATATTTTTGCTGTTGTAAAGTTTAAACCATCTGACTTGAATTTACTGGAAGAGCCCACGGAGTTTAGAGTTGACGATCCAGCGGTTACGTCAAATTACTATAACCTCAAGAACAAGAAGCTCGACCCAGATCTAAATTTGGAGCATGGCTYTTCATTCAAGCCAGGACATAACATCGGTAAAGCAAATACCAAACGCTCCTACAGCGATCACGGCAAGGAAGTATCCCTTTTACATAATCAACTTCAAACTGAGTTGTATGATCAGTTAGTGAAAGTTCATGGTTCCGATAACGTTGGTACAGAAGTCCAGTGTGGACTCGGCAACCGTGTGGATGTGGTTGTTAAGAGTAATCGTAAATACACATTCTATGAGATTAAGACGTTAAGAACTGCTAAAAATTGTATTCGGGAAGCTTTGGGGCAGCTTATGGAATACGCATACTATAGCAACACTCATAAAGTCGAGAAGCTTGTTGTAGTGTCCCCACATTCATTGTGTGACGAGGACCAACAGTATCTTGAACAGCTTAATAAACGTTTTAATCTAAACGTTAATTATCATCAGGTAACATTGAGATCCGGAACATAACAAACATCAAGGTGATGCCTTACACTCGGCGGTTTTGGTATGGAGTTCGGTGCGCTTGGTTGGTTCAGAGTTGGCACACCTTATTGCAGGCGTTAGGCATCTTGGTGAAATTAATAGGAACATCACATGGGAAAAATACACTATTTTCAGCGTTATTCATCGGTGGAAAACACGGTTACGAATAATACGCTCCAGTTAATCTCTCGTATTTATCAGTACTCTCCTGTTAAAGCATCCCAGCTATTAACTAATTTGACCGATGAGTCTATAGAAATTGGGCTAGAAATTACTCAACAACAACGTGAGGGTGATTCAGTCCCAGATGCTACTATTTTACAAAGAAGCTTCAAGATTCTAGTTGAATCAAAAGTAGACTCGCCAGTTTCCAAAGCACAATTGCTGAGACATGCTAAAGGCTTCAAAAATGAAGATATTAAGATTCTATTGCTGTTAACTAAGTCAAGCTTACCCAATGCTCAAGCAGATGAGATCAAATCATTAATTCAAAAAGAGTACCCTTCAGTAATCTTTAAGCATATAACTTATGAGGACATATGTGTAAATTGTGAGGATTTATTCCAATCGCACGAATACCAAATGAACGAGCTGATTGATGATTACAAAGAGTACTGCAATGATACGCATCTATTTGATCAAGCTCGGTATACTATGCGAGTTGTTCCATGTGGTAGCAGTGTCTCTATCAATCTAAAGTATGGAGTGTATTTTCAGCCATCAGATCGTGGCTATTCAGACCATCGGTATTTAGGAATTTACGCGAAGAAAAAAGTTCAAGCTCTATGGGAAGTGCACAGTGTCATAGATGTTGAACTTAAAGATGAGAAGTTAATCAAGTCGTATGTTCATGGTGAAAAAACTGATGAATACGATGAGAAAATCAGCAAAATTATTGCTGATGCGAAGACGGTGTGTGGCTATAACATAGAAAGTGGGCATCGCTTCTTTTGTGGGAAACAATATCCTACTAACTTTAGAAAGGTCTCAAGTGGTGGGATTATGGGGGCTAGAATGTTCAATTTGAAACAGTTTACCTCCTCATGGGATTCAGCTGAGTCCTTATCTCGTGATTTACAAACTAGTACTTGGGAATAATTCCTAAAAACTGTTCAAGGTGATTCCTAACGCTCGGCGGCTTTAGTTCAAAATTCTTTTTTAGTGATTAGGGTGTATTAACGCAGTTTTGGTGGTTGCGTTACTCACACCTTAACAGGGCGTTAGCTGAATATGGAGTTCAACAAATAATATGGCGATATTCGACCTGTTTTCAAAGAGACAAAAGAGGCTCAGAGGTGAAGTCTCTGATGTGTATCAGTATGACAAATTGCCTCAACAGCTCAAAGTTCAAATTGTTCATATAGTTAGAGATACAATTGGTATAGAAACCACATATAACGACCTAACTAATGGTGTATATCGCCACATTCATAAAGTATTGTGTAAAGAGTATGGTGTGTTTTCTCTTAAACAGCATGAAGACTCAAACTTTGCTGCGGTATACGATTATTTTTTGAACGAGAATAATGTTGAAAAATGCTTAGATGTAATTGAGTTGAGTTTTAGAATAATTGATGGCTATGTTCGAGAGCAACAATATAGATTTCAGCAAGCGACGGGTGTGTCACAAAATAGTGACGATGCTATTGGCGAGTTAAACTCTAGGTTTAAAGAAGCAGGTGTAGGTTACCAATTTGAATCGGGTGAGTTAATTAGAGTCGATTCGCAATATTTACACTCTGAAACTGTAAAGCCAGTATTACGTGTTCTCGGTAGCAACAAGTCTTATGCTGGTGCCAATGATGAATTTCTTTCTGCTCATGAGCACTATAGGCATAAACGGTATAAAGAGTGTTTAAATGATTGCCTCAAATCATTTGAAAGCTTGATGAAGGCAATTCACGATAAACACGGTTGGAATTACAAACCCAATGATACTGCTAAAAAGCTGATCAATAGTTGCTTGGAAAATGGACTAGTACCAGAGTATCTCCAAAACCAGTTCTCATCGGTCAGGATATTGCTGGAAAGTGGTATACCTACAGTGAGAAACAAAGAAGGCGGGCATGGACAGGGTAGTGAAATAACGACAGTACCAGAACATTTAGCGAGTTATACGTTGCATTTAACTGCTACTAATTTGCTGTTTCTAGCTAACTGTGAGGCAAAATTCTGCTAACAAAGCATTTAAGAGGGATTCAAAACGCGTGGCATTCGTAGTTTGAATCCACTTTTGTGTTTACGGTGGTCAATTTGAGCTGTGGGGCAAGCGTTCCCCCCTTAATGCGGCGTTAAGTGTTAGTGACCTTTCGTGAGTCAAAAAGGAGAATTTATGAGAAAAATATTTATATCTTTGATTGTCTTATGTTCTTTTTCGGTAAATGCTAAGTTTATTCATCCAAAAGAATTTGATGGTTCTGAAGTACAGAAGAAAGAAGTAATTTCCTATATCAAAGCCAGAGTCAAAAAGGACTATTGTGGAACAGTTGATATGTGCCAAGAAATGATGCTTAGAATGATGGAGACTGAAAACTTAGAAGCCTTCAAACGACTCACTCTGGCTAAAGATAGAAAAGTATTAGATCGAGCTATTCACGATTATTGCGGAACTGTTGATATGTGTACTTATCAAATGATTGAGATGATGTATAACGAAAATGTAAAAGCCCAATCTCAAGAGCTTAGTTGGTAACGTAATCAGACACATAATCAATGCAATCAAGTTGACGCGTTACATTCGGCAGTTTTGGTATGAAGTTCGGTGTGCTTGGTGAGTTAGTAGTGGCACACTTTATGCCCGACGTTATGGCTTTTAATCCGCTTAATTAACGGAAAATAAAATGGACGTATTTATAATATGAAAATACTTGGAATTAGGGTTGAGCCTAAAAAATCAACATTCGTTGTAATTGAATGTGAAGGTGATATATTCACTATTATCAATAATGAATGTATCAAAGTTCCAGCAGCACTGGACTTTCCTGAAAAGTTGAAATATGTAAGAAGCTGCGTTTTGGATATTTTAAGAGAGTATTCAATAAATATTGCTGGCATAAGAATAGCCGAAGGCAATTCTCAAAATTTAGATGTGACTAGACTTCATATAGAAGGTGTTATTCAAGAGGCTTTTGCGAGCAGTAACATTGATAAGTATTTTACAGGTAGAAAAACATCGATTGCTTCTAGGCTAAATATGAAACCTAAGCAGTTAGATGAGATTATTAAAGGTAACGAAGATTATGAATTATTAAATGATTGGGAGTTGCTAAAGAATAACAATGCAAGGGAAGCCGCATTAGTTGCAATGGGAGCGTTGGCATAATGTATCCTTATCAGAAAGCTCAAGTCTCTTTTAAAAAGATTGAAGAAATTGGACAGGAAGGGCAAAACTCAAAAGTTTATCGTGTTCATGATGAATATCTAGATGCAGAAATGGTTATAAAAGAAGTCGAAAAAAATGACACATTTTCTGCTGAAGATTATTTTTCAGAAGCTAGAACTTTATATTGCAGTAGCCATCCGTATGTTGTCCAAGTTAGCTATGCTTGTGAAGATGATGACAAAATATATGTAGCATCACCATATTATAAAAATGGTTCTCTCAAGCGTTTTATGTCGACACGTTTTTTAACAACCAAAGAAATTATTCGTTATTCAACCCACATACTAAATGGATTGCATAATGTTCATTCTAAAGGGTTAATTCATTTCGATATTAAACCTGATAATGTCCTTATTTCAGACCGTAATGAAGCATTGTTAGCAGATTTTGGCTTAACTAAAGTTATGGATAAAGAAGGTATTGCGAAGCAACCTAAATTATATATAAAGCAATTCCCGCCAGAAGTATTTGGAAATCAAGAGTGTGAGTTTGATAACAGGTTTGATATTTATCAAGTTGGTTTGACTATGTACAGAATGTGTATTAGTGATCAAGCTTTTGATCAACAGTTTTCTGTGTACCAAACTGGGCAACAGTTTGGTCAAGATGTAATAGCGGGTAAGTTTCCAGACCGTAAAGCATATCCGTTACATATACCTGCAAAATTACAACGAACGATAAATAAATGCTTAAAGATTAATCCTGGTGACCGCTTTGGTTCAGCTATTGAAGTTGTAAATGCTCTTGCTGATATTGATGGTTCCATACTACACTGGGAGTACAAACCAACAGAGACTCACCAAGTATGGGAGTCAAACGTGGATGGTGTCATCAAGACGATAAGTGTATGTGGTGAAAGGAAATCAAAGGCTTATCGTATAACAGGATCGTCTGCGCCGAGAAGAATTACGGCATATTGTATAGACGATATTACTGATACGGATATCGTTAGGTTTTTAAATGATGAAAAAGAAAAGCGGAAAAAATAGTCAATTTTTAACTAGAGCAAAGTTAGTGAATGATGCTCGAAAGTCGCTTTCTCGTGAGAAGTTACCTGAACATACAGAAGGTATGTTTGACTGTCTTCTCGGCTTTAAGCAGGGTACAAGAGAATTTATTGACCTCTCCAAAACGGTTAAGACCTAACACATATGAGCCTTCGGGCGTCAAGCGGTAAAGCGCCCCCTATCGACTGCGTCAGCGGTCGACTGAAAGTCGATTAACAAGCGCGTCCTCTTCGTTAGTCATATGAGCTCTTCAAGACGTGCGCCCCCCCTCAAGAAACCCTACAAAGCCTACAAACTCATTACTCACTTCAATTTGTAGGGTTTATAGGGCGTTGAACAGGGGGCTGCCCCCTGACGGCAATCCCCGTCCCCCCTTCACGAATCAGCCCTAGAAACGTCACCCATTTTCCAAAGCTGTAAAACTTCGATAAGTGCCACTTGTTGCACTGTGATTCACATAACCAGAGCTCACTCAATAAAACATATGCATATGATGACAGCATCGCCTAAATTTGATGATAGCTGGTAGGTTCTGATACCCAAGGGCGGTAGGTATGCGATCCCGATGCGTAAAAACCTGCGGTTTGGGTGGGATATACGATCTTAGATCGTTTGAATAAAATGTTGGGCGGTCTGACACGAGAACACTATAGATTTATACTC
>NZ_JAKJSP010000088.1:0-13835 GCF_050337085.1 Photobacterium sagamiensis
CTCCTAACATGAAATCGTCTTAGTGCTAACACTACTATGTTCAATCGGGAAAGAAGGAGTTGTTTGTGGGACGGTTAATTGTCTTAAATGAAACTGATGAAACAGGTTGGCAGCAAGCTCGGCCTTTGATGATCAATACAGACCAAATTAGGTCTGTTGAACAGCTCCCAACCGTAAACGGACTATCTGATACCATAAGTCGGATCACCTTGATCAATCCTGTCACATTTCAATACGGTGAGGTTGAGCAACGAACAATGCATGTTGAACACATTGTTTTTGAAAAAATTAGTGAAATAGAGACGTTAGCGAATGGTGTAATTATCAAGACTGACTACGCAGAAAGAAAGCGTCAAATAGAATAAGGAAATCTAGCAGATGTGAAACAACGGGCCTGCTCCCGCGCTGCGCTTGGTTAACGCCCCCCCGCCATCTCATTGACCGGTAAAATTGAGCTTGCTAAATCAGGAAACCTTGTCGGCTTCAAGCCGGGCGAGGTCAACGGGGGCGGAGGGTCGCCGCCAGTCGGGCGCTGCGAGCCTGGAACCAGAGATCGATATATTCCTGCAGCGGCTCGACAAGGGTGGATAAGGCGGCGGGATCATTGGATTTTGATGGCAGTGTGCCTACATAAAATGCATGACTTTCATAGCGAGAGCCGTCAGGGTGATAGTTGCAGCCATAATTGATTTCTCCTAGACCGAAGTGTTGCTGCAGTTCCGGGAGCAAGTCACGGTATATTTCGGCCACCATCTCGCTCGCATTGCGATAGAGATCCGGGTGTTGTTCGACGATGTGTTGTTCCTGCTTTACCGTAAAGCCTGGAACATACTCTGCCAGCAGGTAATCCCAGTACAGTGTTAAGCTAACGCCTTCAATTGCCATAACAAGCCCCCTCAATGCTTGTGGCTAAGTATAGGCAACGTCATCGTTTTTTTGCATGCGAAATTCCCTGGCCCGCTGCCCCCTGGCAACATTCCCACCTGTCGCTTTCATGTGGGAAACCTGGCAGGTGTGACATTGAACCGTCACTTCTAGCCAGTGCTCTAACATGAATTTGCCCCATTACCACTTAGATTGATTGCTCATTCGCATCCTGTTCATCTTGATTTGCAATACTAGTACTAATGTGGTGCAGGGGAGTGATCCTTTGAGTCAGCAACGCTCACAAACTCCCAATACCGAGCAAAAGCCGGAATTTCTGCTCGCAAATCCAAGCCGAATAGCTATGCAAGTACAGCATTTTTGGACTATCGCGCATTCTGCCCCAAAATCATTTAGGCCTCTTACTCATACATGGTCTGTTCACATGTAATTGCCATACCTGAGCGGCTCTTCTCCGGTTATGTGAGCTAATGGTATGAGTGTCCTTGATAAGCTCGGGATCATTCCCCCCCGAAACTATATGCGCACAATTGTGCACTGGTTGAATCATCGGTATTTGCCCTTATATACCAAATGGACAATTGATGGCTAGTGGTTATGATTGATTACTCAGGTGGTGATTTTACAAGAAGAGATCGAAGTA
Organism: Photobacterium sagamiensis; assembly: GCF_050337085.1. Classification (NCBI taxonomy): domain Bacteria; kingdom Pseudomonadati; phylum Pseudomonadota; class Gammaproteobacteria; order Vibrionales; family Vibrionaceae; genus Photobacterium; species Photobacterium sagamiensis. Next base: position 1,529 of record NZ_JAKJSP010000088.1, read on the forward strand.
TTAATGGTGCTGTAATAGATGTTGTTACTGACACTAGTACCATCGTTGCAAAAACCTTGTTCGACACAATATTATCTCCAAGTTGTTGACACTGAAATACTACGATCATAGCGATTTCTGCACGTGGGATCATACTCAGGCCCAGAAGAATGGCATCATATTTTTTTGTGATTAGTAATGCAGGGACTGCTACTCCAAAAAACTTCCCTAATGTGGCGAGAATAAACAGTATGGCTGCCAAACCAAGTGAGGACGAAATGCTACTCGGGTCGACCTGCATGCCGATATATATAAAAAAGAAGGGCGTTAGGAGTTCATAGAAGTACATAAATTTAGTATCAGAGTGTACTGTCAGTGGATCACGGCTGAAGGCAAGCCCCGCGAAGAGTGCACCTATAGCGAGGGAAAGCCCGAGGTACCCAGCTATCGCAGTTATCACAATCCCAGTGCCGAGCATACTTATCGTTAACCCGGACGATTTGGAGTTCGCCTTATTGCAACTAAACCGAGTGAAAGCAGGTTCTAAGTAATGCGAAAATAGGTAGCAGCCAGTTATAAACAGGACGAATGTAATCATTTCCTTAACGGCAATAATACCGATTGAAGGTAAAAAAACAGTTTCGTTGTTTTGTAAGGCTGGAATTATTGCTAAAAGTACCCCTAGCAGTAGTACGCCAGATAAATCATCCAGCTCGGCAACATCCACTAATAGCTGCCCGGTGGATGTATTCAATTTATGCATTTCACCCCATACCGCAGCGGAGACTGCAACACTGGTTGCACTAAATGCCGTGGCTATAACGAGAGATGTCTCCAGTGTTTGAGCCAGAAAGTAATAGCAAACAACAAAACTAAGGAGAAGGGTTGTTAGCACGTCCCCGACCCAAATGAGGCTGGCATCAGGTAACTTTACCAGCAGCGCTTTAGTGCGGCTTTTAAGTCCAACTCGAAATAGTAATGCCACGACACCTAGGTGAGCCAACGTTGCAAAAGCATTTTTGAAATCAGGAGTAATAAAAGACCATTGCTGATTCATTGTGCTGACAAGGAAACCGAGCAATATATAACCAACCAATGATGGGGCACCCAGCCGAGCCATCATATTTTTCATCATGGGGCTTAGAATCAGCAGCATTACTATGGTTATCAGTATCAGATATTCAGTCTGCATGATGTGAACCTATTGTTGATTTATCATTGCGCATTTTGTTGTATTCATGGCTAGCTCATTTCCGTTGATACAAACCGCCATCAAGACTACCGGTATTAAGCAAAATGACCTCAATTTCTTCGATAATCTCTTCCCGGCGTAAGACATTAAATTGCTGGGTCAGTTCATCAGATAGATTGTCAAGGTGCTTGACTGCGCCTTCAAGATGTATCATGCGACGGCGGTTTTCCTCTATCAAAGAGGTATAGAGTAATTCATGCAAAGCAGCAAAAAGATACTGTTCCGTTAGGTCGAATAGAAACCTTTTGGGTGGTAGGTTCAGTATCGGCGGATACGGGAAGCGCGGAGGCTGCTGCCGGTTATGCTCAAAAGGCGGTAATAATTTTTTCGTGACTATACCCTCCTCGCCACTATGGTAAACACTATACAAACTTAGTATCGGGTGTTGCGCCTGCAAGTCAGCGAGAGCTTGCACGGCTTGGTCCAGAACGGCCGGCACTTCTTCCACTACGCTGGGGCCATCTATTCGGGCAGATACGTGCATATCGTCTTGCAATAGGTTGTAAAGCTTGCGTCCGACGACGATCAAGGTTGGCTTAATGTTCGGGGGCGTATTTAAAGACTGCTTAGTATGACGTATTACGGCTTGGTTGAAATCACCACAGAAACCCCGTTCGGTACCGATCAGGAGATATACCGGGGTTGTCTTCATTTCTTCTGGTAGTGTTTCAGGATAAAAACTAAGAAAGTCGGTGGCCACTTCCGTTAAACCTTCAACTACCTTGTGTTGAGAATCAAGAAACGTGCTGAGCTTGCGGGTCTCCATGTAGGCTAGCGTTTTCATGGCGTTTAAAATATTTCTGATCTCGTGCAGGCTATGGCGATGGTGTTGTAAGTCTTGGCGTCGAGTCATTGGGAATTTTCCTTGGCGTTTCCCTGAGCGGTAGTGGCGGATGACAGCCAATCGGTTACCGCATGGCTCCAGTTGTCCCGGGGGCTGTCAAGAGTCAGACTGGTATTTTCCGCCTGGTGTTCGAGGATATCGAGGAGTGAGCGGAGTTTTTGTCGTTCTATATTATTGAAATGGCCATCGTTAAAAGCTACGAGCCATGCCAGTTGAGAAACTTCATGGAGAGGAGAGAATTGCTCTTGTTTGAGGATTTCCCTTAATGTCAGACCGCGTTCAATAGCGGCTTCCATGGAGGCCTCAAGACGAGCGCCAAAGCGGGTGAAACTCTCTAGCTCTAGGAACTGCAGGTAATTTAACTTCATACTCCCCGCCTCCTCCTTGATGCGAGGGTGTTGTGCTTGCCCGCCAATACGAGAAACAGAACGGGCAATATCGATCGCCGGACGGAAGCCGCCGGTGTACAGAGCACGTTCAAGATAGATCTGTCCGTCTGTTATCGATATCAGGTTGGTTGGTATATAGCCGGCGATTTCTCCCTGCTGGGTTTCAACAATAGGCAGTGCGGTCATACTGCCGCCGCCATGTGCCGGACTCAGGCAGGTGGTTCGTTCCAACAGTCGGGCATGTATCGAGAAAATGTCGCCGGGATAGGCTTCTCGTCCCGGAGGCCGCCGCAAAAGCAGCGACAGCTCGCGGTATATTTTAGCGTGGGTGCTGAGATCGTCATACACAACCAGCGTGTCGAGCCCTTGCTGCATCCAATATTCGGCAATTGCGCAACCGGAAAAAGGAGCCAGGTGTTGTAATCCGGGAAGGCTGCTCGCCTCCGCAACAACCACCGTTGTATACTCCAGTGCACCATACTCGCGCAGAATGTCTATGGTATTGATCACGGTAGAGCGTCTTTGACCGATGAGTACATAGACGCAGCGTACATTTTTGTTTCGTTGATTTATCAACGTATCGAGTGCGAGTGCACTTCGGCCCAGACCTTCGTCACCGATGAGCAACTGTCGTTGTCCCTTACCGATGGGGATCAATGTATCAATGATCTTGATACCCGTATACAAAGGCGAATGAACAAAATCGCGGCTGGTAATGGGAGGCGAAAAGCTATTTATACGTTGCCATGCCGAAGCGTTCGGCGGCGCTTTGCCATCAAGCGGTATGCCAAGAGGATCGATGACCCGGCTGAGTAACCCGTCACCGACAGGTACGCTTAAAGAGTGGCGGGCACGATGGACCGGGGTTCCGGCGGTCAGGCTCTTTGTCTCATGTAATAAAACGGCACCTACCTGATCTTCGGTCAGATCAAAAACCATTGCCCGGCTACCATCCTCCAAGGTGAGTATGTCGTCCATCGCCGCCGAGGGAAGTCCCGTAATCCTTGCGATACCATCGCCGACGGACAGGACTATTCCCCGCTCCTCAATGCGTAAGCCCGCTCTGTAATCCTTGAGCCATCCGGCTTGCTGCGTAAGAGGAGTGCTGAGTTCGTACTCATTTACTGGCATAGGCAAATTCCGCAAAACCTTTTAAGTCATCCTGTACATTGGCATGCAATCTCCAGGCTCCGATAGTGACACGCAATCCCGCTAGCAACTCAGGTTCCTGGTCATAATGCACGGGTACTGATAATTGGGTGATTGTTGCGAGTACTTTCTCCAGCTCTTGCCGCTTGTTCTCGGGCAATGGGTAAACGCTGGTGATCGTAATCGCTTCAGGTAACTCGCCCCATTGCAGACGCAGGGCGGCGGTATACTCACTGGAGAGTGTGGATAAATCGTCCAGCAAGATATCCAGTAGGCGCGCCTCCAGTTCTGGTCCTGAGGCTTTACTGAGCAGAGAGGTAGCGAACTGCGCGCTCTGTTGTAATGCCTGATACTCTATCTCACGAGTGGCTTCCATAAGCTGGCGAGATTCGGCTACCCTGGCTTTTTCCCTTTCCTGTTCAAGTGCCTGTTTCAGCAGGTTTAGCTTAGATATCCGCTCAGCGTTAAGTTCCTCCATTAAATCGGTTCGTCCCAACTGGCACTCATGCTCCCAATCAGCCAGGCGATTTTTATATTCTTTTTTTAGTACTGTGGACTCATCATTAAGGCGCTGGGACTCGGCGAGTTGATCCTCAATACCGGTACGGCGCTCGGTGATCACCGCCATAACCGGTTTAAAAAGAAAGTGCTTAAGAATCCAAACCAAAACCAGAAAATTGATGATTTCCAGCAGGAAAGTAGACCAGCTTAACTCCAAAACATCACTCCTTCACGGTTGTGCGCTTTCAACTTAGTTGCCCGCTCGATCCTATTTAATAAGATATTCCAGCAGTGGATTACGGAACAACACGATCAGCACAATAACAAGTACATAAATCGCGAGTGACTCAATCATGGCCAAGCCGATGAAGAGCGTGCGCATTATTGCTTTCTCAGCCTCGGGTTGACGCGCTAATGCATCCATGGCTCGGCTAACAGCCCATCCCATAGCAACCGCCGGCAGCATAACACCAAGTGAAATACCGAATATTGCTGCAGCGGTGGATGTCGTAACAAAGGTAAATAATTCAGGCATTCGATTTTCCTTCTTGTTGCTGCCGCTGGTGTTGATATTGCAGGCCTCCTGCGACATAAATGAGTGCTAACATGCCGAAGATGTAGGCCTGTACCAGGGCTTCGATGATGTGAAGCATCAGGATTGGCACCGGTGCCAGGAATCCCGCCACCATAAGAAACATCAAAGCTGCCATTTCCAGGCTCATCATGTTACCAAACAGCCTCACCGCCAAAGCCACTGTACGGGTGATTTCCGCGATCAGGTGAAACGGCAATAGGATTGGACTGGGTTTGATGTAATGGATCAGATAACGCTTCAGGCCCTGAAGCCGGATGCCGTACCAGTGTGTCGAAAGGAATACGATAATTGCCAGCGCGGAAGTCGCCGATAGGTCACGAGTCGGGGAATGGACGCCCGGGATGAGTCCACTGAGATTGGCGATAGCCAGGAATACCCAAAGGCTGCCAATGAATGGCATCAGGCGCCGGGCGTGTTCAGGTGCGACCTCTGCAATAGCATCTTCAATACTGACGATGATGCCTTCAACGGCGGTCTGCACCAGTCCGGGATTGACACATAGCCGGCGCGATAACAGCCAGGCGAGCAGCCATACGACGCCAATGATTATCCATGTTGTGACTATAGTGCTGTCTATCATACAAAGCGCAGCATGAAGTCGGTTGGTGTCAGTAAGCTAACTTTGTTCATGGCACTATTCCTTAATAAAAAGATAGACGTTCACTGCTCCTACCATCACTCCGAGCAGGATCAGGCTCGTTGTCCAGCGAATAGAGTAACCGTCCATCATGCTGTCTAGCCAATGGCCCAGATAGGCCCCCCCAACAATGGGCAACACAAGCAGTAGCCCTAAGGTACCAATGTAGATTGTCTGACCGATAAGCGTCTCTCGCTCGCGCTCCGCTTTCTTCATGCGGTTTGCCTGACGTTCTATTTTTTCTTTCAAACCATTAAGTCTGGGCATGGCATTAAACCGTATCTTTCTTGCCAATTTCCCAAAACCGCTTGAACACTTCCTCTTCCATATGATGAAGGCTTTCTTTAAGGGTCTGTAACATTTCTTCCTCTGCGAGCAGTTGTTGTTGTAGAGCCTGGCTTAAGCGCATGCAGTCATCATCCAGCAGATAGCGGTAGGTACACAATGTGAGTATATTGTTGTGAAAATAGATAACACCACCAGGTACAGCCAGGTATTTCCAGCTACCATCGCCGATACGGTACCTTGCTATCCCTATCGAAAGAATCGTCATGAAACGCGCGTGATCTGCCTGTAATCCGAAGCTGCCAGTGTCGTCTTCACCAACAAAAGAGGTCACATCCGCTATTTCCTCGGAATGAGTGGCATCCTGTAGCCTTAGATTAAATGCCTTCACCGTTCCAAATCCTCCATGACGCCCCGCATATAACAGCGCTCTTCGGGGATCTCATCGTAGTGACCAAGCAAAAAGTTCTCGCAGTCAGTCAGCGTAGATTCCAGCGGCACCGACACGCCGGGGATACCAGAGTGTACGGCTGTCGTCCAAAAAGGCTGAGTGAGGTAACGTTGAAGCTTGCGTGCCCGCATGATGATTTTACGATCGGCAACCGATAGCTCTTCTACCCCCAACATCGTGATAATGTCCTCCAGCTCATGGTAGCGAGCCAGGTGTTCCCGAACACCTTCTGCGATGCTGTAATGGCGTGGTCCGAGCGTATGGCGATCCATCAGCTTGTTGCTTGACTGCAAGACATCAACCGCGGGATAGATACCTTTACTGGCTTGTGCACGAGACAAGATCACGGTGCTATCTAGGTGGCTGAGGATGGTGCTGACTGCCGGATCTGCCATATCATCTGCGGGTACATAAACTGCCTGTACCGAGGTAATTGAACCGTTGTGCGTAGAAAGGATCCGGTCTTGCATCTCGGCGACATCCGTCGACAGGGTGGGCTGGTAGCCTACGGTCGCGGGCATACGCCCGAGAAGGCTGGAGACCTCGCTGCCAGCCTGGACGAAGCGAAAGACGTTATCCATCACAAACAGTACATCTTTTTTCAGGGCATCACGCAGATATTCGGCATAGGTCAGCGCCGAAAGCCCGACTCGGAAACGGACTCCCGGCGACTCATCCATCTGGCCAAACACCATCAGAGTCTGCGGCAATACCCCGGCGTTGCGGATCGCATGCCAAAGCTCGTGACCTTCGCGTATCCGTTCGCCAACGCCAGAAAAGACTGATACACCTTTGTGAAGTGTGGCGACGGAGTGCATAAATTCCATGATCAGGACCGTCTTGCCAACACCAGCACCACCGAACAACCCAGTTTTACCTCCTTTGATAAAGGGGCAGAGAAGATCAATGACTTTGATGCCGGTCTCTAGCACTTTGCCTACCCCCACAGATTCATGGATCGGGACGGGCTTGCTATGGACGTCACGGAATTCCGTCGTTTTAAGCGCGCTGCCGCCGTCAAGCGGCTCACCGAAAATATTCAGTAAGCGTCCGAGGCAGTCGGGCGTAACCGGGACATGGAGTGAAGCGCCAGTGTCATAAACAGTCATGCCCCGGTGCAAAGAGGCGTTTCGGTGTAAAATGATGGTGCGGATATGGCGCTTATCAAGGTGTTGGTGGACCTCGAACAGGTAGGTTTCATCAGCAATGTTGGCACACAAAGCCTGATGCAGAGGCGGTAGCGTATCACAGTCGATGACCGCCACCGGGCCGTGGATCTCTGTGATAACCCCTATGGGTACCGGCTTCCTTTCTGCTTCAACCATGGGTACCTCAGCCAAAACTACGGTTTTTTAAGATTATTCTTATTTATACTCTTATGCTTTCATATTCCCATTGTAGTTTAATTGGTTCAAATTGCTGCTTGCCCGGTATTGGTGTTTTTAAAAATAGTCGGCTTATATAAGCATTGACCTAAACCAGCAATAGCATTGATTGTCAATTTGCAAAGCTCATTAGGCAAAATCTGTGTCTCCACAAAGTAATACTCGCAATAGGTGCAATAATATGTGGAGACAGATTTGATGTTAGTAAGGGTCATAAATCAAAATTTTCAGCAAGACAATACAGAAGAAAACGATAAAAACTCACTGTTAAACGTTGAATAAAGGTTTGTACAGATTCTTACAGTCTAACCCTTTACAAGGTGCAACAAAGCCACTATTGAGAATATAGGATCCATACTAATAACATGCTGCCAATCCATGAATTACTTAATCGAATCCACTGGGATTCTGAGTTCGGCAAGGGTAAGTTTGAATTATGCTTTCTGGATCGTGTTGAAGCACAGTTGATTAAACTGCCCCTTGATGAAATCACTTTTATTCCCGGTGATCATTATTTTTTTCATTATCTGGATGAAGAAGGTGACGAGCACAGCGTACCTTTTCATCGCATCAAGACGGTATATAAAAATGGGGAAGTGATTTGGCACCGTGAGCACTAAATGTTCCGTACGTAGAAAACAATACTGACTGTTAAATCGCGAAGGGCTTAATGCTTCGAACTCGTTTAGAAAACCGAGTATTTTTTGCCGTTTTATTCAGGAAATCAGTGTCTAGGCGTTGCTTCTTTAGAGAGCCGATTGTCATCGGCTTTACGATTGATGTTGGTGGTTTGTTTGGCGACGATTATCAGATCATAAATGAAGCTTTTTTCTATCTAAAATAAGTGGTACCTCTTAAGATCCTGTCTATGATGTCATTATAAAGTTAATTAAAAGACCAGGTGCGTTAATGAGTACTGCACGTTGGGAACATTTCGAACACGAAGCTGATATTGGTGTGCGCGGTACAGGCAATACACAGGCCAGTGCGTTCGAGCAGGCAGCGCTGGCCATGAGCGCTATCATCACTGATTTATCACTTATCAATCCCAGAGATGAAGTGACGATTACTTGTGAGGAAGCGGATCCGGAATTATTACTTGCCGACTGGTTAAATGCCCTGATCTTCAAAATGTCCACGCACAATATGTTATTTAGCCAGTTCGAAGTTTATATACATAACGGACATCTCAAAGCCACAGCGTGGGGCGAGCCGATAAATGTAAAACGGCATCAACCAGCGGTTGAAATTAAAGGCGCAACCTATACCGAGTTGGCAGTGCATAAATCACAAGAGCAATGGGTGGCACAGTGTGTTGTTGATGTTTAAATAAAACCAGCAGGGTGAAAGTGATGGACATAAACAAATTACATCGCATATCAGATTACCAGTGGCGCATTGAACCAGTTAATGGAATGCATGTGCCGGGAATCATCTTTGCCAGTAAAGATCTGATCCTGGACATGGATGAAAAAGTTTATGAACAGATCACCAATGTCGCCAGATTACCCGGTATAGTCAATGCCTCCTATGCCATGCCCGATGCCCATTGGGGGTATGGTTTTCCAATCGGCGGTGTTGCCGCGTTTGATCCAGAACAGGGAGGTGTTATTTCAGCCGGCGGTGTCGGCTTTGATATTTCCTGTGGCGTACGTACATTACACACTGGCTTAACCGTGCAACAAGTCATGTCAAAACAAAAAGAACTGGCAGATGTTCTATTCAAAACCATACCTGCCGGCCTTGGCAGTACTGGCATTTTTCATCTTAATAAAAAAGAAATGAACGCCATGCTTAATGGTGGCGCCCGCTGGGCGGTAGAAAGAGGCCTTGGTGATCATGCGGATCTGGAACGCATAGAAGAATACGGCTGTATGCAGGGCGCAGATCCGGAACAAATATCCAACCATGCCAAGGAACGACAAAAAAATGAAATGGGTACATTAGGCTCGGGTAACCATTATCTGGAAGTTCAAAAAGTGGTCGAAATCTATGATGAGAATATTGCTAAAAGATTCGGCGTTGAATTGAATGACATAAAAATAAGCATTCACTGCGGGTCACGCGGCCTTGGCCATCAGATAGGTACGGAATTTCTTAAAAGCATGGTTGTTAGTGCAAAAGACTATGGCATTACTTTGCCCGATCGTGAACTGGCCTGTGCACCTATTAATTCAAAAATCGGTCAACGTTATTTAGGTGCCATGCGAGGGGCGATTAACTGTGCACTGGCCAACCGGGAAATAATCACCCATTTAACACGCCAGGCAGTAAAACAAATCTTTCCGGATATTCATCTTGATCTGCTTTACGACGTTTCGCATAACACCTGCAAACTGGAGCAGCATGAAGTTAATGGCGAAATAAAAAATCTTTTCGTGCATCGTAAAGGCGCAACTCGTGCTTTTGGTCCAGGTCACCCCGCTCTGCCTGCTACTCTTCGTGAAGCAGGCCAACCGGTGCTGATCGGTGGCACTATGGGTACAGCGTCCTATATTCTGGCCGGCACAAAGGAAAGCATGCAATTAGCTTATGGTTCAGCCTGCCACGGTGCAGGACGTAGTATGAGTCGCCATCAAGCAACCAAACTGTGGCGCGGCAGCAATGTTATACAGCAACTTGCTGATCAGGGTGTTTTGATCCGCAGCCCATCCCTGCGTGGTGTGGCCGAAGAAGCCCCCAATGCCTACAAAGATGTTAACGAAGTGGTGAAATCGGCTGATCAGGCGGGACTTTCACGAATGGTAGCAAAGCTCGAACCTTTGATTTGCATTAAAGGTTAAGTGAACTTCAAGACTTCCAATGGCACCGGTCATTTCTTGAGAATGCAACAACATCATTCTTGGTATTACACTGTTAGGCGCATATAGAGGAAGAGATGAAAGTCGATGACAGCGGGATGCCAGAAGAAACCTACTGGAACAGTCTATTCGACATAGAAGGTATTGTTGATTGGCTGGCTCTTTCAAAAAAAACTTCCACAATAGTCGAGATTGGTTGTGGCTATGGCACGTTTACTGTGCCACTTGCAAAGAAATCATCAGGTGAAATTTATACTTTTGATATTGAGCCATCAATGATTGAAGTTGCAAGGAAAAATGTGCGAAAAGCCGGCTTATCAAATGTAACTTTCGGATTGATGGATGTTCTCGAACAAGGTACGGGTCTTGAACCTAATTGCACTGATATGGTTTTACTTTTTAATATTCTTCATTTCAGTAAGAGATGAGTACTTCTTGAAGAAGCTTCACGCATTCTTAAGGATGGCGGAATTGTTGCAATTATTCACTGGAGAAAAGACATTCCTACCCCACGTGGCCCCGTTATTGATGTTCGGCCAGATCAAGGCCAAATATTAAGCGCATCAGAAGGGTTAAATTTGTATTTTCATGGCAACAGTAGACTATTAGAACCATATCATTGAGGTGTTCAATTAGTCAAAGAGGTGGCGATGTGAGATTGGGTGTCATAATTGAAACAAATGAGCCGGAGAAAACATGGAATGGGGTGCGCTTCGGTAACGCAGCACTAAAGCAAGGGCATGAAGTAAAGATATTCTTAATGAGTGCTGGTGTAGAAATAGAGAATATTACCCATGAAAAATATAATGCCAGGGCACAGCTTGAAGAGTTTTCGAAAAATAACGGAATTATATTGGCGTGCGGAACATGTTTGAAATCGCGGAACAGAAGTGAAACGGATGTGTGTCCAATATCCACAATGATTGATTGTGTGGATATGGTCGAGTGGGCTGATAAGGTTGTTTATTTTGAGTCCACCGCGCCTAACTAAAGCGGTTAACAGGGACAGGCCTTCCGCGCCGCTTCGCTTTGCTACAGGCCAGCCCATTGCCGCGAACATTAGACGYTAGGTTATTTCACAGTGCTAGCAATTAGACACGAGAAAAACGGCCACGCTGCTAGGATTATAGGTGTGGCAATACTCATAGTGGGCTGCAGCATTGTTTTACCCATGAACCGGCTACTTGCGGAGAATAATATGACACTTACACTCCGATCCGCYGCCTTCMCCGACGGCGGAGAAATCCCAACAAAATACACCTGTGAGGCGGAAGATATCGCGCCACCATTAGAATGGGATGGAGTCCCGAAGCATACGCGCAGTCTTGTTTTGATTGTTGATGATCCCGACGCGCCGGATCCGAACGCGCCCAGGATGACGTGGGTTCATTGGGTTCTCTATAACATATCGCCGGAAGCAGCAGGTCTAACTGAAGGCGCGACTTCAGACGATCTTCCTCCCGGGACGGAACAAGGTTTAAATGACTGGGAAAAGGCTGCGTATGGCGGACCATGTCCCCCGATCGGTCGGCATCGATATTTTCATAAGCTCTATGCCTTGGACACGGCTCTCACGGTAAAGAACAAGCCAACCAAGGCAGAGATTGAAACTGCGCTTAAAGGCCATGTTATAGAGCAAGCTGAGCTTGTTGGAACCTACGAGAAGTCCAGATAGGTACTGTTGGTGGTCAGTATCTAACAAGGTGTTACACCGGTAGGCAATTCCGCTGTGCTCCATTGCCGCCGGTGAACAACAGCGTTAGGGCTCTTTAAAGTCATAGTATGAATAATCTAGTTATCTTGATTTTGTTAATGATTCTATCGGGGTGTTCGTCGAAACCTCTGATAGTTAATAATCCAGAAGAGTTTACTGGTTTGGGTGGAAATGAAGTTTATGTCGTAAGTCATGGGTTGCATACTGGTTTTGTTATTCCCGCGCCTGCAATTCAAGAAGTTGTCCCTGAACTAAAACGACGCTTTGGAGATACCCCATATATTGAGTTTGGGTGGGGAGATAAAGGGTTTTATCAAGCAAAAGA
>NZ_JAKJSP010000089.1:0-11361 GCF_050337085.1 Photobacterium sagamiensis
TTCCCCCATTGTGCAATATTCCCCACTGCTGCCTCCCGTAGGAGTCTGGACCGTGTCTCAGTTCCAGTGTGGCTGATCATCCTCTCAGACCAGCTAGGGATCGTTGCCTTGGTGAGCCTTTACCCCACCAACTAGCTAATCCCACCTGGGCTAATCTTGACGCGAGAGGCCCGAAGGTCCCCCTCTTTGGTCCCTGTTCGTAATGAACAAGGACATTATGCGGTATTAGCTATCGTTTCCAATAGTTATCCCCCACATCAAGGCATATTCCCAGGCATTACTCACCCGTCCGCCGCTCGTCAGCAAAGAAGCAAGCTTCTTCCTGTTACCGCTCGACTTGCATGTGTTAGGCCTGCCGCCAGCGTTCAATCTGAGCCATGATCAAACTCTTCAATTAAAGTTTTGTTGTTCCYTWMGGAACGGCTCAATGATTTTTACTGATTTTCTGTTTCAACCGAAGTTGAAACGTAAATTGACTGTGCCAATATAATTACTCTGCAGTAACTACATCGTTTGGTCACTCAGTTCATTGATAAATCTTTCGACGAATCATTTCACGAGTGCCCACACAGATTGCATGGTCAAATTGTTAAAGAACATACTGACTGGTTAGCGGCTTAAGTTGCCGTGCTCCGTGTCAGTGAGGCGGCATTATAGAGACTTCGATCACATTGGCAATAGCTTTTTTGAAATTATTTCATCAAAAACAACCAATCGAACAAAATGCAAACAACATCGCACTTTGTGGCTAAAAATTGTCTTTGAAATTGCATTTATCGATTTTCCTGCTCTTCTGCCAGAGACAAAAACACCCACTTCAGATAGAAGCAGGTGTTTAAATAATTACAATAGATGCTCAAACAGAGTTAACTGCTGTTATTGCTTAGCAACGATATGGCCATCTTCAGCTACGATATTGATGATTTTTCCGGTCACCAATTTACCGGCCAGAATATCCTGTGCCAGCGGGTTCTCAATATACTGCTGAATGGCGCGTTTCAGCGGACGCGCCCCGAAGACAGGATCAAAGCCCGCTTCAGCAATAAGCTCTAATGCACTTTCTTGCAAGTTAAGCACATAGTCTTTTTCTTCCAGACGTTTAGTCAAACGTGCAATCTGAATATCGGCAATATGCTTGATGTTTTCCTGACCTAATGGATGGAAGACAACGGTTTCATCAACACGGTTAATAAACTCCGGACGGAAATGCTGACCGACCACTTCCATTACAATATTTTTAATGCCTTCGTAATCCAGCTCACCAAAGTGTTCCTGAATACGATCAGAACCTAGGTTGGACGTCATGATGATGACACTATTACGAAAATCAACGGTACGGCCCTGCCCATCAGTCAGACGACCATCGTCAAGCACCTGTAACAGAATATTGAAGACATCCGGATGCGCTTTTTCCACTTCATCTAATAAGATGACTGAGTATGGACGACGACGAACGGCTTCTGTCAAATATCCCCCTTCTTCATAGCCAACATAGCCAGGAGGAGCACCAATCAGGCGAGCCACCGAGTGTTTCTCCATGAACTCCGACATATCAAGACGAACCATATTGTCTTCACTGTCAAACATGAAGTTTGCCAGTGATTTACACAATTCTGTTTTACCGACCCCGGTAGGGCCTAAAAATATGAAGGAGCCGATTGGGCGATTTGGATCCGATAAACCAGCACGGCTACGGCGGATGGCATTCGATACCGCCTCAACCGCTTCATTCTGCCCAATCACACGTTTATGGAGTTCCTCTTCCATGCGCAGTAACTTATCACGCTCACCTTCAAGCATTTTCGCGACAGGAATACCGGTTTGGAGAGAAAGCACTTCTGCAATTTCAGCATCTGTGACTTTATTCTTTAACAGGCTCATTTCCTGCATTTCAGCTTGAGCTGCCAGATCCAGCTGTTTTTCCAGCGCTGGGATTTTACCGTATTGCAGCTCCGACATACGATTCAGATCACCGGCACGGCGGGCAATTTCCATATCGGTACGGGCTTGTTCCAGCTCGGACTTAATGTATTGCGTACCCGACAGGGCGGCTTTTTCAGCATTCCAGACTTCTTCCAGCTCGGCATAATCACGCTCTTTACTGTCGAGTTCTTTACACAAATCACGCAGACGCTTCTGACTGGCTTCATCGCTTTCTTTTACCAACGCCTGCTGTTCAATCTTGAGCTGGATGATACGGCGTTCCAATCGATCCAGGGATTCAGGCTTAGAATCGATCTGCATACGGATGCTCGATGCTGCCTCATCGATTAAGTCGATCGCTTTATCTGGCAGCTGGCGATCTGAAACATAGCGGTGAGACAACCTGGCTGCAGCGACAATTGCCGGATCGGTAATTTCCACATGGTGGTGCAACTCGTAACGCTCTTTCAAGCCGCGTAATATGGCAACGGTATCTTCAACCGTCGGCTCATCCACCAGCACTTTCTGGAAGCGACGCTCCAGCGCCGCATCTTTCTCTATATACTTTCGATATTCATCAAGGGTAGTCGCCCCCACGCAGTGTAATTCGCCTCGGGCCAACGCAGGCTTGAGCATATTGCCCGCATCCATTGATCCTTCGCCTTTACCCGCACCAACCATGGTATGCAACTCATCAATGAATAAAATCACGCGGCCTTCTTCTTGAGAAAGCTCGTTTAACACTGATTTCAAACGCTCTTCAAATTCACCTCGAAATTTTGCACCGGCAATCAGTGAGCCCATATCAAGAGAAAGCACACGCTTATTACGTAACCCTTCAGGTACTTCGCCGTTCACAATACGCTGAGCCAGCCCTTCAACGATGGCGGTTTTACCCACCCCAGGTTCGCCAATAATGACCGGGTTATTTTTGGTACGACGCTGAAGAACCTGAATGGTACGGCGGATCTCATCATCCCGACCGATGACAGGATCCAATTTGCCCTGCTCTGCACGCTCGGTCAGATCAATGGTGAATTTTTCTAAGGCCTGACGATTTTCTTCCGCATTTTGATCATCGACTTTCTGTCCGCCACGCACCTGATCAATCGCCTGTTCAATGTTTGCTGCTGTCAGCCCTGAATCTTTCAACAGCTTTCCGAGTGGCCCTTTGTCATCCACTGCAGCCAGAATAAACAATTCAGATGAGATAAATTTGTCTTTGCGTTTCTGTGCCAGCTTGTCACACATGTTGAGTAAAACGCCCATGCCATGTGACAACTGAACGTCGCCGCCAATACCTGTTACTTTCGGTAAACGGTCAAGCAGCTCTGCCAGGCTGGAGCGCAATTGGGAGATATCGACATTCAACATGGTCAGCAACGGGCGAATTGTGCTGCCATCCTGATTCAGTAACGCCACCATCAAGTGGGCGGGTTCGATATACTGATGGTCTCGCCCTAAAGCCAGCGATTGTGCATCAGAGATCGCCATTTGAAATTTGCTGGTAAATCGGTCAAGACGCATAAGTTCTCCCAGTATCAATATAATTTTTCTACTATAGATTATATGGATACTAGCAGAGGCTTTTTCAAGCGTTACAGAAAACTGGTCAGGGTAAGTAAAGAAAAAAGCGACGTTTTCACGTCGCTTTTTGAGGAAATCGAAATAGTATCAGTCGAGCCAAATCAAAGAGGCCTGACGTCCGGTAACGGGATCACGGCGATATGAATAAAACCGCTCAGGCTCGTTAAAGGTGCAATGTTCACCGCCATAAACCTGAGTCACACCATAAGACTGTAAACGCTGGGTTGCTAACAGATAAAGATTTGCCAGCCACTTATCACCGTAAGCCACAAATGCCTGTTCGGCATTTGGATCCAGCGCCATAAATTGTTCTCGCACTTCGCCCCCAACTTCAAACGCGGCAGGACCAATCGCCGGACCTAACCAGGCCATGATTTCAGAAGAGGGTGCTGAGAACTTTGCCAGTGCGGCGTCAATAATTCCACCAGCTAAACCACGCCAGCCGGCATGTACCGCTGCCACTTGGGTTCCGGCACTATCACACAGCAGCACAGGCAGACAGTCTGCGGTCATGATTGCACAAGCCAGACCGGAACGCTGAGTATAACTGCCATCGGCATCAACTCTCGCGCTCAGTGGTTGCTCCAGATCGATGACTCGAGAACTGTGGATCTGATTCAACCAAGCCGGAGCGAACGTTAACTCCAGCTTTTGTTGCAAGAAATCACGATTGTGCTGAACATGTTCTGCGTTATCCCCGACATGAAGCCCCAGATTAAACCCATCATAAGGTGCAGCACTCACCCCACCCTTGCGAGTGGTACTGACTGCTTTTACATTTTTGGGCGCAGGCCAGTCAGGAATAATCCACATTTTAGTACTCGTCGTCCTGATGTTCTTGCTTATCTTTACGCAAGATCTCACCCATCACCACAATATCGCTCGGAAGCGGTGCATGCCATTCCATGATTTCCCCTGTCATCGGATGCGCAAGACGTAACATGCGTGCATGCAGTGCCTGACGATCAAAAGCACGCAGGGCCTGGATCACTTCCGATGAAGCATCACGAGGCGGACGCGGACGGCCACCATATTGCAGATCGCCCACCAACGGGTGAGAAAGATATGCCATATGGACACGGATCTGGTGAGTACGACCCGTTTCGAGGCGGATCACGAGACGGGTATGCTCACGGAAATGCTCAGCAACACGATAATGGGTGATTGCAGGCTTACCCAATTCATGTACGGCCATACAAGTACGCTTGGTCGAATGGCGACCAATTGGCTTTTCTACCGTACCGCCACCCACCATTTGACCAATCGCAATCGCTTCATACTCACGGGTGATCTTGCGTTTTTGCAACGCACGAACCAGACGAGTCTGTGACTGAATCGTCTTGGCAACGACCATCAGACCTGTGGTGTCTTTATCGAGACGGTGAACAATTCCGGCACGAGGCACTTCAGCCAGTGCCGGACAATGGAAAAGCAATCCATTTAGCACGGTACCATCAGGTGTACCCGCTCCTGGATGGACAACTAAACCACGAGGCTTGTTGATCACCAGGATATCATCATCTTCATAGACAATATTCAATGGGATATCTTGCGCGATCCAACGTTCTTCATCTTCGATGTCAGCATTGACTACCAGTGCTTCGCCACCCATCATTTTTGCACGAGGCTTCTTGACGATTTCGCCGTTGACTGAAACCATGCCATTTAAAATCCAGTCTTTAATGCGCGAACGCGAATAATCCGGATATAATTCAGCAATAGTCTGATCAAGGCGCAGACCTAATTGGCTCTCATTTACTGTATTTGTTAACTCTATTTTCTGTGCCATAACGAACTTTTTCAAAAAGCGTGAGACTAATAGCCATACGCTGCGTAAAATAACCTAATAGTGTCATTGTATCTGTTAACGACTCAGACCGTAATGGATCATACAAATAAAATTTTTTATCAAGGAACCTGACGCCGCAATGAAACGCCTGACAATTACGACTCTACTTGCCGTTGCCATTCTTTCAGGCTGTTCCAGCACTGAAGAAATTGTGCCCGATGTACCGCCATCAGAGCTGTATACAACAGCCCAGCAAGCTTTACAGAGTGGCAGCTGGACCACAGCCATCGAACGTTTAGAAACACTGGATTCACGCTACCCTTTCGGCGCATACTCTGAGCAAGTACAACTTGATCTCATTTATGCTTACTACAAAAATGACGATTTGGCCTTAGGGCAAGCAACCATAGATCGCTTTAACCGTTTAAATCCGGCGCATGAAAAAGCTGACTGGGTGCTATATATGCGTGGCCTGACCAACATGGCCCAAGATCGCAGCTTCATGCATGACATATTCAGCATTGATCGTCATGATCGAGATCCTGAACCAGCACGCAAGGCATTCCGTGATTTTAAACGCTTGTTAGATCGTTATCCGGATAGCCAGTATGCTGCGGACTCCAAAGCTCGGATGATTTATCTGAAGAACCGTCTGGCTGACTATGAACTTGCTTCTGCCGACTTTTATATTCGTCGTGAAGCCTGGGTTGCCGCGATTAACCGATGTCAGCAAATTCAGCGTTTATATCCGGATACCAATGCCGCTCGTCAGTCATTGGGATTAATGCTGACCGCATATGAAAAGTTAGGTTTACAAGAACCTATCCAGAACACCAAAAAACTGATCGCCTTAAATCCAAACTGATCGGTTAAAAGCGCCAAGCATACGTTCTAATAAGCAAACGGCAGCCTGATGGCTGCCGTTTTTGTGTTTGTTCTGTCAATTTGTTCAGAAAATATCTTCCACTGTCACTGTGGCTAATTGTTTTCGCCTCCGGAGAGTGCTCGAACACTTGGTCAAACTTCACTCAACCCATTGCTACGGCTCGAAAAAGTTCCCTAGTCAGCACAAGCCGCCAGTGTCTCTAATTTCTTCATACTGCCTTAATCTTCAGGTGTTCGACAAGCACTTTATCCAAACTTTTTTATCACAAATAACACCCGGTCACAGAATTTTTCGAGTTATTCTTTTAAAGATGGAAGTGTGAAACTGATCACATCATAACCTCCATATTTTAGTAATCTGAAGTTAACCCAACAAAGGGTAGCAAAAGAGGAAAGATAATTATGACAGTAGAAATCACCGGTAAAAACATCGATATCACCCCTGCTATCCGTGAACGTATTGAATTTAAGTTTAAAAAGTTAGAAAAGTTTCAGGTACCACTAATCAGCAGACATGCTGTGATTAGTAAAGAACCAAGCAGAAAATTTAAAATCGAAGCATCCGCAGCTATTCCAGGAGGAAAAATTGTTGCCTCAGCGGAACACGATGATATGTATGGAGCGATTACCGAGCTCCATCAAAAACTAGAACGTCAGCTAAAGAAACAAACGCAAAAGCCAGCAGCTCGTCGCGCCAGCCACAGCGTAAAACCTGAAGTTGCTGAAGAAGTGGCAGCAGAGGAAGCAGACGTATAACGTCTAAGAGAGGAATTACAAACAGCCCCGCCAGTCGCGGGGCTGTTTACGTTCTAGCGTTAATTGATCTTGACAAGCCTAAGCTGGCTGAATAATGTTGAGTCATATTCACCA
Organism: Photobacterium sagamiensis; assembly: GCF_050337085.1. Lineage (NCBI taxonomy): Bacteria > Pseudomonadati > Pseudomonadota > Gammaproteobacteria > Vibrionales > Vibrionaceae > Photobacterium > Photobacterium sagamiensis. The sequence continues at coordinate 7,055 of NZ_JAKJSP010000089.1, forward strand.
CATAACGAAATCATCACTACCATGCCAGTCATTCAGCTGTTTTTCTTTAGCTTCTTTTTTATGTCACCTTAACGGGGGCTTTCGTTACGCTAGAAACAAGCTAAAGACGAATAGATAGCCTCCCACAACAGGGGGGCTTTTTTGTATTCGGCATCAGTAAAGACAAGCATAAGATCAGACAGGGACTTACAATGACAGAGCAACGCTATTCACTTGATGATATTCGCAAGAATGTCAGCCGAATTGATAATGAGATTATCAAGCTGTTGGCCGAACGCCGCCAGTTGAGTTTGGAAGTCGCAAAAAGTAAAATAGAAACCGCAAAACCTGTACGCGATCAAGCCCGGGAGCAAGAGCTGCTACTTCGCCTGATCGATGTCGGCAAAGCCGAGCAACTGGATTCACAGTATATTACCCAAATTTTCCACACCATTATTGAAGATTCGGTCCTGTTTCAACAGGCCTACTTACAAAAGCTCACTAACCCTGACAGTCAGCAGCCCGTCGCCCGTGTCTCTTTCCTCGGCGCGAAAGGCTCCTATTCCCACCTGGCGAGTCGCAATTATTTCAGTCGTAAACAAACTCAACTGGTGGAAATCAGCTGCTCGACATTCCGCGATGTCATTAATGTGGTCGAAACCGGCAATGCCGATTACGGTGTGCTACCGATTGAGAACACGAGCTCTGGCTCAATCAATGAAGTTTACGATCTGCTGCAGCACACCAGCCTGTCGATTGTGGGTGAAATCACTCAGCCCATTGAACACTGTTTGCTGACGGCGGTTGATACCAATATTGCAGAGATCGATACCCTCTACTCTCATCCGCAGCCTCATCAGCAATGCAGTGAATACCTGCACTCAATGGGCAATATTACCCAGGAGTACTGTTCAAGCACGGCTGAAGCCATGAAAAAAGTAGCTGAATTAAAGCAACCGAATGTCGCTGCGATTGGTAATGCCTCCAGTGGTGAGCTTTATGGTTTAACGCCACTTAAGAACAATATTGCCAATCAGCATGAAAACTTTACCCGCTTTATCGTCGTTGCACGTAAACCTGTCGAAGTCACTCCTCTGATCCCTGCCAAAACGACGCTGATTATGTCAACGGCGCAGAAAGCGGGTTCATTGGTGGAATGCTTATTGGTACTACGCAACCTGAACATCAATATGACTAAGCTGGAATCACGTCCGGTTATTGGCAATCCATGGGAAGAAATGTTCTATCTCGATGTCGAAGTGAACCTGAAATCTGACGTCATGCAGCAGGCGCTGGAAGAGCTGACTCGCTTAACCCGCTTTATCAAAGCACTGGGGTGCTACCCAAGTGAAAATGTGAAGCCGACGGAAGTGGAAATCGAGGAATAAGTAGCGAGTAGCGAAAAACAAAAAGCGAGAGTCCGCAAAAACTCTCGCTTTTTGCTATTAGGTTCTATAGGCGAAATCATTTATTTTCTATGTGTTGAATCGTTCGCTTGTCTGAGTAACCCCTGGCTTTCGGTTAAAAAATGCTGCGCATAATCCCCGAACCAATTTTCAACCTGGTTAAACGCTTGGGTGAACGCTTCTTTATCCTGTCGCTCCAGCATTTCAATCGCCTCACCAAAACGTTGATGGAAACGCTTAATCATCGCCAGGTTTTGCGGGGCAGACATAATAATATCAGCATATAACTGGGCATCCTGGGCAAACAAGCGCCCGACCATTGCCAGCTCCAGACGGTAGATTGGCGAACTCAGCGATATCAGCTGTTCAAGCTGCGGATCTTCTTCTGCCAGATGCACGCCATAGACAAATGAAGTGAAGTGGCGCAGAGCCTGAATTAAGGTCATCCCCTGATCATGCTCAATCGCACTGATACGGTTTAATGTCGCCCCCCAAATCTGGATCTGCTCCAGTAGCCACTGGTAGCTTTCGGGGTGACGACCATCGCAATAAACAACCACCTGTTTAGCCAAGCTGGCAATATCCGGACCAAACATCGGGTGCAAACCAATCACCGGCCCGCTATGCACTTCCAGCATGGCTTGCAACGGCCCGCTCTTAATGGAAGTAAGATCAGCAAGAATACAATCGTCAGGAAGATGATCTAACTTGGCAATAATTTGTTCAGTGAGGTTAATCGGCACCGACACAACGACCATTCCGGCATCTGCCAGTATGTCATCTGCACGATCCCAATCCTGACTCCCTAATTTACGAACCTGATAACCTGATAATTCAAATAAACGGCAGAATAACCCACCGAGCTGACCATACCCACCCACAACAACAATTGGGCGTAGCTCAGGCTTCAGGCATTTAAAACCGGAGTCATTCTCACTCGAATAGGACTCACGCATGGTACGACGCAGAATATCTTCAATCAGATCAGGTGGAACCCCTTTATGCTCAGCTTCCTGGCGGCGTGAAGCCAGCATCGCAGCTTCACGGTCAGGGGCATAAATAGGCAAACCATGCTTGCTTTTTACATGACCGACTTCTTCTACCAATGCCAGACGGCGAGCTAAAAGCTCAACCATCTGCTGATCAACATCATCGATTTGATCTCTTAACTTACTCAGTTCAGCAACCATGATCTCCACTTATTCCATCTTTATTTAATTCCGATTGGTATAACACTACCTGTCACTGCTCGCCGCTATTTCATTTAAGAGCCAAGCGAAAGTGCGCCTGTTGTGATGCAACAGAACATCACTCTAAATGAGCACCTTCGATGGCAACAAGGAACGAAGTAGCAATGAAATGGATCAGTTACCCTTCACAGCGTTCCTGCAAGGATGGGACTAACTCCTGGTGAGCATGACGAAGTAAGGTTTCTGTCGCTTCCCAACTGATACATGCATCGGTGATCGACACTCCGTAAGCCATTTCTTCACGCGGTAAATCAGCACTCTGATTGCCTTCATTTAAATGACTCTCAATCATCAGGCCGATAATCGACTTGTTGCCTTCACGGATCTGATGAATCACGTCTTCTGCCACAAGTAGTTGACGACGGTAGTCTTTTCTTGAGTTTGCATGGCTACAGTCTACCATTAAGGACGGTGAAAGACCTGAAGCAATCATCTCGTTTTCACACTCAGCCACAGAGACTGAATCGTAGTTAGTTTGTTTGCCGCCACGCAGAATGACATGACCGTCTGGATTACCCTGGGTATTGAGTAATGCTACCTGGCCTTCACGGTTGATCCCCATAAAACGGTGGCCAGAGGCTGCAGCTTGCATCGCATTGATGGCAGTAGCTAAATTACCATCAGTACCATTTTTAAAGCCAACGGGCATCGATAGGCCACTTGCCATTTCGCGGTGGGTTTGTGATTCCGTGGTTCGGGCACCAATTGCCGCCCAGCTGAACAAATCACCAAGATATTGCGGACTGATTGGATCCAGCGCCTCGGTTGCCAAAGGAATGCCCATTTCAACAAGATCGATCAGCAATTGACGCGCAATATGCAAGCCTTCCTCAACTTCAAAAGACCCATCAAGGTACGGGTCATTGATCAATCCTTTCCACCCCACCGTCGTACGCGGTTTTTCAAAGTAGACTCGCATCACGATATACAGTTGATCTTTCAGTTCTTCAGACAGTTGCTTTAACTTCACTGCATAACTTTTTGCCGCTTCAACATCATGAATTGAACATGGGCCGCAAACCACCAGCACACGGTGGTCACGTTTATGGGTGATGTCCGCAATAGTCTGGCGTGACTGACGAATAAAGCGCAAAGCCTCATCGCTCATCGGCAGTTTGCTTTTCAGCTGCTGCGGGGTGATCAATACGCACTCATCTTGAATATGAATGTTATTCAGCTGGTCTTTTTGCATGTCGGCTTCCCTGTAATCATAATTCTGCCAGCAGGTGGTCGCGGCCAACCTGGCTAACGGTATGTTTTGAAGAGTAGATCATTTTTTCCCTGTCATCTTGGTTCAACAATAGCAAGGCGTTTCCACTCTTTGCAAGCAGGTGTAAAGAAAAAATACCACTCGTAAAGATTTTTTTACAGCAAATACTATTTGGGGTATCAACGCAAACCCAGATACCCTAGTGACAGAGTTCATCTATTTCACAGATTCGTCATGGAACTGATTTTTTCCCTATTACAGCAACTCAGCGTCTACTTAGTCATTGCTTACCTACTAAGTAAAACCCCGTTGTTTATGCCAATTACCACGGTTTCGGGTCGTTTATCGCAACGATTTTCCTGTTATGTGCTGTTTTCACTTTTCTGTATTTTAGGGACTTACTTTGGCCTGAATATTGAAGATGCCATAGCCAATACCCGAGCCATTGGCGCCGTTATGGGG
>NZ_JAKJSP010000090.1:0-10634 GCF_050337085.1 Photobacterium sagamiensis
ACCATGGACTCCATCGGTAGTTTTCGTCTACGAATAGTCGCAACTCCAGCTTGATTCAAGCCTTGTTCGATAAGAGCAGGATCGAGAACATCAGCAAGACTTTGAAAGTCAGTACGGCTGTTAAGGGAAACGGAGGCAAGAGCATCTGAAAGTTGCATAAAAAAATCCGGAATCATTAACTGATTCCGGATTATGTCAGCCTCATAGGATCGTTCAACTGATCCTTAACTGATCGGCATTACGCCCATGCGTACCTTTTCATTGTAGCTAGAATCGGTCCGCTCCATCAGCAAGCAATCCGGTAAGATAAATACGGTCATATATAACACAAAATATTAGCAACAGAACCATATTCTCTGTCAATGTCTCATCTTGTTCTATATTCTTCATCATTCTTTTAATATGTTACAACTATCACTATGTGTACCTATAATTATTTGTACTATTCGTAAGTTAAGACAGCGCATCTGTTATCTGACTTGTCATTCGATATTATTACCTTAAATAATATTTTCCCCAACAAATCAAGAGCCTGCATTAGTTCTCATGCATTCATACCATGCTAGACAGCCAATACTGAACAAAGAAAAAGTAACCGTTGGGTACGAATTGCTTTTTCGAGACGGGCCAGATAACTGCTTTCCGGATATCGGTGATGAACAAGCAACCAATCGCTTATTAATCGATAACTTTATTACGTCTGGTTCATTGCAAATTACTGCGGGTAAATGGATTTTTGTAAATTTTCCATATACCAGTTTGATTCAGCGCACTCCACTGATGTTTCCTAAAAAGAGTTTCGTCATTGAAATTCTTGAAACCTGTGAGCCAACAGACGAATTGTTAGAAGCCGTGACAGAACTCCACCAGAAAGGTTACATGCTGGCTCTGGACGACTTTATCCCAAGTAAAGAATGGAATCGTTTTTTACCCTATATTCATATTGTTAAGTTCGATTTACGTTCGACGCCTGTGGCGAGGGCTGGTTTTTTCATTCGTCGCCATAAAGCCAGCAACCTCAAGTTTCTGGCCGAAAAAGTGGAGAGCCATGAAGAGTTCATTGCGGCGTGTGACGCTGGATTTGACCTTTTCCAGGGCTTTTTCTTTAGCAAACCAGAGATGGTTCAGCGCAAATCTTTAGCCCCCTCGGCTTTAACGACGATCCGCCTCTATCAGGAGATTTGTCTGCCAGAGGTCGATTACGACAAGGTCGAAGGTATCATCGCCACCGATGTGTCGCTTTCCTATAAATTGCTGCGCCATGTCAACACCATGACATCAGCACGGACTGAAGCGATATCTTCGTTTAAACAGGCTTTAGTTTATCTGGGCGAAGAAAAACTACGACGTTTTATTTCCTTTGTTGCCGCCTCACATGCACTCGCAGACAAACCACAATCGTTATACACCTTGTCGCTGCAGCGTGCCCATTTCTGCGAACGACTGGGAATACTTGTCACCCCAAAAATTACTGGCAATCAGGCTTTTTTAACCGGGCTCTTTTCATTGCTTGATTCACTGTTGGATCAACCTATTGATGAACTGATCACCCTCCTGCCTTTAAGTGAAGAGGTTCAACAAGCACTGGTTAACCAGGCCGGGACGCTGGGTACCATTCTCAAATTAGCCACGGCCTACGATCAGGCCCAGTGGGACGATGTCAGCCAATACTGTAAACAGCTTGGCATAAATGAAACAAACGTTGCAGATCGCTATGACGAATCATTAAAATGGGCGACCTTTTTTGAAAAAGCAGCAACAAAATAATCATGTCAAACCCTCAAGAACCCTGCCCATGTGGTAGCCAGAAAGCACTGGCAGAGTGCTGCCAGCCGATACATTTGTCAGCGATACAAGCAGAGCATCCAGAGCAGCTTATGCGTGCCCGATACTGCGCGCATGTTTTAGGCTTAGTCGACTTTGTTGTCGCAACCTACCATTCAAGCTGTCAGGCCGAGCAGTACCGTGAGGCTATTGCCGAATCGGTGCACTCTCAATGGCTGGGGCTTGACGTGATCAGCAGTGAAATCGCAGATAACGGCGAAGGCTTTGTCGAATTCAAGGCCTATTACCAAGAGGGGAAAGAACAATACTGTTTACATGAGCGTTCTCGTTTTCTGAGAGAGCCTGTTAATGGTGATCAACAATGGTTCTACATTGATGGAAACTGTCCAGAATCATCGCCGCAAGAACCACCGTTATCACAAGAGCCGACTGCGCCAGCGATCAGCCCGGCAGTAAGTAATAAAGTTAACCGCAACGATCCTTGTCCATGTGGTAGTGGCAAAAAATTCAAAAAATGTTGCGGTTAATACCAACCGGAATAACGCCAACCATCTAAAATAAAACCAACCCTCTGAAAATAAGGAGTAAGTACCCGCTTACTCCTTGTATTGCCTAACATCCACATCTCCATCCCCATTAATGAACTGTCGATTTTATAATCAAAAATCGCACAAAAAACACTCAAGTTATGCATTCAGTTGTCGATATAATAATCAGACACTTTCAGTTTGATGAGGCAATGACATGATCAATCCGAACAACAATCTGCCTCCGCCCGCTCAAAAACAGCTCAAAAAAGTGACTCAGGCATCACTCATTGATGAACGACGACAGCGGGTAGAGCCAAAAAAAGAAGAGAGTAATGAACAGGCCAGTGATCAACCTAAAAAGAAACCGCGTAAAGGCCTGCTCGATATATATGTCTGAGAAAAGTCAGCTGACCAGTATTCCTCACTATAAAGTTCAAGATTACCAATTTACTTAATAAACTGATTATATAAACTTTTCCCGTTTTTTTTGCAGTCAGATTTTTACCATATCGCAACACTTAAAGATGATTTGAGTCTTTCCATAAATTTAATGTTGCAAAATCTGGCAAGCTTAGTTAGTGTGAAAGACAAGCATTAAGTAAATAATGATTTAGACAGAGTACATAATTATGCGTATCCAAATGGTAAACCTACATCACCATCATCATCCTGACTAGTCTTTCGGGAGGATACGCCTCACTCTGGAAGACAGCACTAAATCTTCCAGCGGTTGAGATGAATACAGAATTCAAACCCTCGGAAGAGCAACGCTTCCGAGGGTTTTTTCGTTTTAAGAGACAAAAAACATTCACGAATTTAGCTTTACAGAATTGAAACAAGGAAAATGACAATGCAAACACAACGACTACGAATTGCGATTCAAAAGAAAGGACGCCTGAGCAAAGAGTGCCAGAACCTGCTTAAACAATGCGGTGTCAAATTTAATCTGGTGGGTGAGCGTTTAGTCGTACACGCTGAAAACATGCCTATCGACCTACTTTTAGTTCGCGATGACGATATTCCTGGTTTAATCATGGATGGGGTTGTTGATCTGGGTGTCATCGGTGAAAACGAATTGGAAGAAGTCGGCCTTGAGCGATCAGCCCTCGGAGAGCCAAGTGAATACCAGAAACTTCGCCGCTTAGACTTTGGGGGTTGTCGATTGTCTGTCGCTATCGATAAAGACGAAACCTATAACGGTCCGCAAGATCTACAAGGCAAACGCATCGCAACGACTTATCCCCAGCTGGTTAAACGCTATATGGATGAGCAAGGCGTGACATTCAGCCCTTGTATGCTCAATGGCTCGGTAGAAGTCGCTCCCAGAGCTGGCCTCGCCGATGCCATCTGTGATCTGGTTTCAACGGGTGCCACCCTTGAAGCCAACGGCCTGAAGGAAGTTGAAGTGATCCTCCGTTCTAAAGCCGTACTGATCCAGCGTAATGGCGAATTCAGTGAAGAGAAACAAGCGCTGATTGAACGACTGCTTACCCGCATGCAGGGGGTTATCCAGGCCAAAGAATCAAAATACATCATGCTGCACGCACCAACAGAGTGCCTAGATAAAATCACGGCATTGCTTCCTGGTGCTGAAGATCCGACGGTATTGCCACTCGCTGCCGATAAAAGCCGCGTTGCCGTTCATCTTGTTAGCACTGAAAACCTATTTTGGGAAACAATGGAGCAGCTAAAAGCGCTTGGTGCCAGCTCAATTCTGGTTCTGCCAATCGAAAAGATGATGGAGTAAGGCAATGAAAACGGTTGTTTGGCAATCCCTGAGTGAAAACCAGCAAGAAACCTTGCTACAGCGTCCGGCGATTGCTGAGGGCGCAAACATCACCGCGATAGTTGCCGATGTGGTTGCAGATGTCCGTCAGCGCGGTGATGAAGCCCTGCTCGATCTGACAGAAAAATTTGACCGCGTACGTCCGGAATCCATTCGAGTCAGTGAAGCTGAAGTGACGGCAGCGGCATCACGCTAAGCGATAACATGAAGCAGGCATTGCAGCAGGCCTACCAGAACATCGCGACATTCCACCAAGCGCAAAAGATGGAAACCCTGCGCGTAGAAACCCAGCCAGGCGTCGTTTGTGAACAGGTTACCCGTCCGATCAATTCGGTCGGCCTTTACATTCCGGGCGGAAGCGCACCGCTGCCTTCAACAGTACTCATGCTGGGCATACCGGCTCAGATTGCGGGATGCTCTCAGGTAGTACTATGCTCACCACCGCCAATTGCCGACGAAATCCTCTATGTGGCTCAGCTATGCGGCATCAAAGAAATCTACAATGTCGGTGGGGCTCAAGCGATTGCGGCAATGGCATATGGTACAGAATCGGTAAGTACTGTTAATAAAATCTTCGGCCCGGGCAATGCCTTTGTAACTGAAGCCAAACGCCAGGTCAGTAATGACTTCCGCGGGGCGGCAATTGATATGCCGGCAGGCCCGTCTGAAGTATTGGTGATTGCTGACAGCACTGCCGAACCAGCGTTTATTGCAGCAGATCTGCTTAGTCAGGCTGAACACGGCCCGGATTCCCAAGTCGTGCTGGTAACACCAGACCCTAGTATTGCCGACCGGGTTGCTGATGCCATTCAACAACAGCTTAAAGAACTCCCTCGTGCCGATATTGCGCGTCAGGCATTGGGCTCAAGTCTGTTGATTGTTGCAGAATCACTGACGCAATGTATTTCGATTTCTAACCACTACGGACCTGAACACCTGATTGTACAAACCCGGGCTCCAAGAGAATTGGTGCCGTTACTTGATAATGCCGGTTCGATTTTCTTAGGTGACTGGTCACCGGAATCAGTCGGTGATTACGCCTCGGGCACTAACCACGTATTGCCGACCTATGGCTATACCCGTACCTATTCAAGCCTGGGCTTAGCCGACTTTTCTAAACGCATGACGGTACAGGAATTAACAGCAGATGGCCTTAAAACTCTTGCCCCGACCGTAGTTACGATGGCGGAAGCTGAAGGGCTTGATGCACACAAGCGCGCAGTGACCATTCGTATAGAGAAACTGCAGCAACAAGACGCGTGTAAAGCATCGCAAGTTAACGAGAAAGAGGCGTAATCATGACTATCGCACAACTGGCACGGAAAACCGTACGCGAACTTACGCCTTACCAGTCTGCTCGACGCTTGGGTGGGTGTGGTGACATCTGGCTCAATGCCAACGAATCGCCATTTGCCAACGAATACAACATCAATTGCAGCCGCCTGAACCGTTATAGTGAATGCCAGCCAGCAGATCTGATCCAGGCCTATGCTGATTATGCCGGTGTGCAAAAAGAGCAAGTGCTGACTTCACGTGGTGCCGATGAAGGCATCGAGCTGCTAATTCGTACTTTTTGCGAGCCAAACCAGGATAGCATCCTATACTGCCCGCCGACCTATGGCATGTATGCCATCAGTGCAGAAACGTTCGATATTGCAACCAAAACGGTGCCGTTAACCGCTGATTGGCAGCTGGATTTACCCGCTATTCAAGACAATCTTGATGGCGTTAAGTTGGTGTTTGTTTGTAGCCCTAACAACCCTACCGGTAACTTGATGAAACGTCAGGATATCGAAGCGCTACTCGATATGACAGCCAATAAAGCATTAGTGGTCGTCGATGAAGCCTATATCGACTTTTGCCCCGAGGCCTCAACCGTTGATCTGCTAAACCAGTACCCGAATCTAGTGATCCTGCGCACTCTGTCAAAAGCATTTGCTTTAGCCGGGCTGCGTTGCGGCTTTACCTTAGCCAACAATGATGTCATCGAGCTATTATTAAAAGTAATTGCTCCTTATCCGGTGCCTGTACCTGTGGCTGACATTGCCGTTCAGGCACTGTCTCCGGCAGGACGAGCAAAAACCAAATTTCAGGTCTTGGATCTCAGCGCTAATCGCGCTTATCTGCAGGCAGGATTAGGCATGTTGCCAGGTGTGACCATCTATGACGGCTATGGCAACTACCTGCTGGTGAAATTCCCCGATGCAGACGCCTTATTTAACGCGTTATGGGAGCACGGCATCATTCTTCGACGCTCCCCCATTGAGAACTGTATTCGTATTAGTGTCGGCAACCGCGATGAATGTGAAAAAACACTGGCATTCATCCGTAAGCAGCTACAACAGTAAGGAAACACATTGTGAGCAAGGAAAAGATTTTATTTATCGATCGTGACGGCACCTTAATTGTTGAGCCACCTATTGATTTTCAGGTCGATCGGTTAGACAAACTGAAACTCGTACCGTTCGTGATCCCGGCGTTGCTTCAACTGCAAGATGCTGGCTATAAGCTGGTTATGATCACCAATCAGGACGGCCTCGGTACAGATAGCTACCCGCAGGCGGATTTCGATGCTCCGCACACTATGATGATGGAGATCTTTGAATCGCAAGGGGTGAAATTTGACGATGTCCTTATCTGTCCACACTTTGATGATGAAAACTGCACCTGCCGCAAGCCTAAACTAGGCCTTGTTAAAGGCTACCTGCAGCAGGGACGTGTCGACTTTTCAACATCGGCCGTGATTGGCGATCGTCCAACCGATCTGCAGCTGGCTGAAAATATGGCCATTCGCGGCATTCTTTACAATCCGCAGCCCCTCGATGAAAAAAGTATGAACTGGCAACAGATCGTTATAGATCTCACATCCACCCCAAGGATCGCCGAAGTGGTTCGCACCACCAAGGAAACCGACATCCGGGTGAAAGTGAATCTCGATGAAACCGGAGGCAACAAGATTGAAACCGGTCTGGGATTTTTTGACCACATGCTTGATCAAATCGCTACCCACGGTGGTTTCCGCATGGAACTTACCGTCAAAGGTGATTTGCACATTGACGATCACCACAGCATTGAAGATACCGCGCTGGCCTTAGGCCAGGCGCTAAAAGAAGCGTTAGGCGATAAACGCGGCATTGGCCGCTTTGGCTTCAGCCTGCCAATGGATGAATGTCTGGCGCAATGTGCATTAGATCTATCTGGACGCCCGTACCTGAAATTTGACGCAACATTCGGTCGTGAACAGGTCGGTGATTTGTCAACGGAAATGGTACAACACTTCTTCCGCTCATTGACCGATACCCTGGCCTGCACGCTGCACCTGTCTTCGACCGGTGACAACGATCACCACATTGTCGAGAGCCTGTTCAAAGCCTTTGGACGCACGCTACGCCAAGCGATTCAGGTCGAAGGTAACGAATTACCAAGCAGTAAAGGAGTGCTGTAATGGTGAGCAAAAACCAGAAGGTTGTCATCATTGATACTGGCTGTGCCAATGTCTCTTCGGTACGTTTTGCTATCGAGCGCTTGGGCTACACGGTCACCGTCAGCAAGGAGCCGAGCATCGTACTGGCTGCCGACAAATTGTTTTTGCCAGGTGTCGGCACCGCCAGCGAGGCGATGAAGAACCTGCAGGAGCGCGACTTGGTCGAGCTCGTCAAGCAGGTCGACAAGCCGCTGCTGGGGATCTGTTTGGGAATGCAATTGCTTGGAGCATTATCGGAAGAACAAGGCCAGAGCGGTACAGAGCTCGTTTCATGCCTTGGCCTCTGCGATGCACCAATAAAGAAAATGCAGACTGGTGACTTGCCACTGCCTCACATGGGCTGGAATACCATCACACCCGTTGACGGTCATCCGCTGTTCAAAGAGATCCCTGCGGGTAGCTACTTCTATTTTGTTCACAGCTATGCCATGCCGGTCTCTGAGATGATATTTGAAGAAAATGGTTATACCATCGCACAGTGTGAATATGGTCAGCCATTTAGCGCGGCGATCCAGAGCGGTAACTACTATGGGGTGCAATTTCACCCGGAGCGTTCAAGCAAAGCAGGCGCTCAGTTAATTAAAAACTTTTTAGAGATGTAAGGACGAGATAAAAGGACCTTATGATGATTATTCCCGCGCTCGATTTAATTAACGGTCAAGTTGTTCGTCTGTTTCAGGGAGATTACGGACAAGTTACTGAATACAAGGTAGATCCGGCTGAACAATTCAAACTTTATAACCAGGCTGGAGCCGACTGGCTGCATTTGGTTGATTTGACAGGTGCCAAAGATACCTCTGCCCGTCAGCTTGATCTGATCCGACAGTTACTTGCCGGCACCCCGGCCAATATTCAGATTGGCGGTGGTGTTCGCACCGAAAAAGACGTCGCTGATTTATTGGAAGCCGGGGCACAACGTGTTGTTGTCGGCTCTACCGCGGTCAAACAGCCAGAACTCGTTAAAGGCTGGATGGAAAAATACGGTCCGGAGCACATCGTATTAGCACTGGACGTCAACATTGACGACGACGGCAACCGTAAAGTCGCTATCTCAGGCTGGCAAGAAGATTCAGGTGTCAGTATTGAAGCTCTGCTGGATGATTTCCTCACTGTGGGTCTGAAGCATGTGTTATGCACAGATATCTCTCGTGACGGCACACTTGCCGGTTCTAACGTCGAGCTGTATGTCGATCTTTGCGCCCAGTATCCGCAAGTTCAATTCCAGTCATCCGGTGGTATTGGCGGCCTGCAAGATATCGAAGCCTTAAAAGGCAGTGGTGTCGCCGGTGTCATCGTGGGTCGCGCTTTGCTCGATGGTAAGTTTACCGCCGAAGATGCCTTCCAGTGCTGGAACAACTAACAAACAAGGAGTAATCGCATGCTAGCAAGAAGAATCGTTCCTTGTTTAGATGTCCGTGACGGACAGGTGGTCAAAGGGGTGCAATTTCGAAACCACGAGATCATCGGCGACATTGTCCCGCTTGCCAAGCGTTACGCCGAAGAAGGTGCCGATGAGCTGGTTTTCTACGATATCACCGCCTCAAGTGATGGCCGCGTGGTTGATAAAAGCTGGGTAGCCCGTGTGGCAGAAGTCATCGATATTCCTTTCTGTGTCGCAGGCGGCATCAAGTCAGCCGAAGACGCTAGCCGCATCTTGCAGTATGGTGCCGATAAAGTATCAATCAACTCCCCTGCTCTCGCGAACCCGGAATTAATCACAGAGCTTGCCGATAAGTTTGGTGTGCAATGTATTGTGGTCGGTATTGATTCCTATTTTGACGCTGAAACAGGGAAATATCAGGTTTACCAATTTACCGGTGATGAAGCGCGTACTAAAGCGACCCAATGGGAAACCCGAGACTGGGTACAGGAAGTACAGAAACGTGGTGCCGGTGAAATCGTGTTAAACATGATGAATCAGGATGGCGTACGTAACGGTTACGATCTAAAGCAACTCAACATGGTTCGCGAAGTCTGCCACGTACCGCTAATTGCCTCCGGCGGCGCAGGTGAGATGGTTCACTTTGCTGATGCCTATAAAAAAGCGAATGTAGACGGCGCACTTGCAGCATCCGTCTTCCACAAACAGATCATCAATATTGGTGAACTTAAGCAGTATCTAAAAGAACAGAATGTGGAGATCCGACTATGAGCCTTGTAACAGCGATTAATTGGGAAAAGGTAGACGGATTAGTCCCGGCGGTTATTCAGGATAACACCAGCGGTCAGGTACTGATGCTGGGTTACATGAACCAGGAAGCCCTAAATAAGACATTAGAAACCCAACAGGTGACCTTCTGGTCTCGTACCAAGAACCGCCTGTGGACCAAAGGGGAAACCTCCGGCAACGTCCTTGAGCTGAAAAGTATCAACTTAGATTGTGATCAGGACACTTTATTAGTAAAGGTGAAGCCGGTTGGCCCAACCTGCCACCTGGGCACCCCAACCTGCTTCGACAATGATGCCGAGGGCAAACCAGAACAACCTGCACTGGTGTTCCTTCATCAACTTGAGCAAGTACTGGCTAGTCGTAAAGGTGCTGATCCCGAGTCCTCTTACACTGCCAGTCTCTACGCCCGTGGCACCAAACGTATATCGCAAAAAGTGGGCGAAGAAGGCGTTGAAGTCGCGCTTGCGGCAACGTCGGGCGATAAGGCGGAGTTAGTCTGTGAATCTGCTGATCTGATTTATCACCTGATTGTTCTGCTGCAAGATCAGGATCTAACTCTGGCCGATATCACCGCCAAGCTTCAGGAGCGCCACAATAAATAATACCGATGGGTATTATCAGAACACGCTATAAATTTGATGCATAAAAAAGGAAGCTTACGCTTAATGCCGATCAGTTAAGGATCAGTTGAACGATCCTATGAGGCTGACATAATCCGGAATCAGTTAATGATTCCGGATTTTTTTATGCAACTTTCAGATGCTCTTGCCTCCGTTTCCCTTAACAGCCGTACTGACTTTCAAAGTCTTGCTGATGTTCTCGATCCTGCTCTTATCGAACAAGGCTTGAATCAAGCTGGAGTTGCGACTATTCGTAGAC
>NZ_JAKJSP010000091.1:0-9721 GCF_050337085.1 Photobacterium sagamiensis
GTGAAGGCCTGAACCTAAAGATCAATGAGGAGTCTGTGCAACTCAACATGCTATATCCGACCGGACTTTAGGCATGGGGGCGTTGATAATACAGTAGCCAGCATTGGGGAAAGTAGGAGCTAATCGGCCAACATGGATTACCAGAGAAAGTGGTTACCGATGGCAGTGATTCCATCGCGCTAGCGCTGCATAATATCAATGTTGAGCTTTGGCAGAATGGTCTAATGCTAAATCTCATTGAAGTCCATCAAATTAAATATCTGAACAATATTGTCGAACAAAGTCACCGAATAGTGAAAGGGAAAATGAATCAAACACTGGCCTGGAAATCCAACGAAGGCGCGGAGGCGACATTAGCTGGCGTTGAACTTTGGTCGATGATTAAAAATGGACAGCTCGGCAACCCTAAAGATTTGTCTGTTTGGGAGTAGTTTTACGCACTAGCAGCCTAATTGTGTCTGAAAATCAGTGCGCTTGTACTTCAGCATAACTTTGCGACAAAACTGTGAAGTGGCATAGTTAATTTGGCCACCTGCTTAGAGGTGATATTATTACCTCAGAACTGAACAGGTGACACAATGACCAAACGTACCAGAAGAACATTTAGCCCTGAGTTTAAGCTTGAATCAGCACAACTCGTCCTTGATCAAGACTACTCATCCTCTGAGGCTGCGGCCGCAATGAATGTGAGTAAATCCGTTATGGATAAGTGGGTTCGTCAATTACGAGCCGAACGACAAGGTATAACATCTAAAGCAACACCGATGACACCTGAGCAGCTAGAAATTCGTGAACTAAAAAAGAAAATTCAACGAATTGAAGAAGAAAAAGAAATACTAAAAAAGGCTACAGCTCTTTTGATGTCAGACTCCCTGAACAATTCTCGTTAATCGAGAAACTGAAGAAGAGCCATTCGGTCAAGCTGCTTTGCAAAGTGTTCGGGATTCATCGAAGCAGCTACAAATACTGGGCGAATAAATCTCAACTAGCAGCACATAAAGATGTGGAAGTGTTAGCTGAGGTTCGCAAGGCACATAATGATAGCGGTGGTTCAGCGGGAGCTCGAACCATTTCCACGATTGTAACAGAGAGAGGCTATCCATTAAGTCGCTATCGCGCTCGTAACATGATGATAAGGTTAAATTTAGTAAGTTGTCAGACACCTAAGCATGCTTATAAAAAAGCAGAACGAGAGCACCTTAACATTCCTAACACACTTAACAGGCAGTTTGCTCTAACAGAGCCTGACCGGGCTTGTTGCAAAAAATTAAAACAAAGAAAAACTGATCTATATATACGAAATTGAAATTCACCAAACACAATATCTTGTGTTCATGAGAGCCAATTGAAGGCCAAAAAAATTATTTGCAACAAGCCCAATTCAATGCTTCGCGCCATCAATAACATGATGCTCGATATGCTGGCCGCAATTGCCCGTAAAGATTATCAAGATCGTCGTCGTCGCCAGGCTGAAGGAATAATAAAAGCCAAGTATGAAGGAAAATACCGTGGCCGCCAGGCTGATGAAGCTCTTCATCAAAAGATATATCAACTTCGAGTTGAAAATGGATTGAGTATTTCGGATACAGCTCGATTAGCGGATGTTTCTGGTAGAACAGTAATTAGAGTTGTAAATAAGCTCAAAGAGCTCAATCCTCACCCTTACTAATACGGAATGAGGCGTAAACCGTGACAATTTGATGCGATTAATCTAGTTCGCAGTCACTGCAAATTTTCATCCATCAAGATCACCCAATATTCATCACATGGCTATCTAGCTAATGCCTCCATTGCGACTTACCACACAGAAAAAAACAACGTTCTATTTTTGTTAACAGAAAGCACAATGCTGAGGCGCTTTGGGACAAAACCTTGTTAGAGTCAAAACTTCAACAAGGTGGGAAAATGCGCAGCAATAATTCCAAAAATAAAAAAGCCCCGACAGTCAGTTTATAAACTAATATTATCTCGACCGTATGGCACTTTGAGATACCCAAGTTAGGCGCGTCGAACTATGGCGCATGCTGTATAGATGATCAGATTATGGTAAGCAATCTATTATAATTGTTAGAACTCAATATGAAGCCTATCACAGGAGCAGAGTCATTCCATGCCTGACTTTCTAAAAAAAGAATCAACAGGTGGAATTATCTTGATGCTTGCTGCGCTTGCAGCAATTCTATTCGCGAATTCACCCCTTGAAACTTACTACCAACTATTTTTGTCAACTGCGGTTGAAGTCCGTATCGGGGCCCTGGAGATAGCAAAGCCGTTACTGCTCTGGATTAACGATGGATTGATGGCTGTATTTTTCTTCCTTATCGGTTTGGAGTTAAAACGGGAGCTAGTCGAAGGTGAGTTATCTGACAAGAGGAATATTATTCTTCCTGGTATTGGTGCCATTGGCGGCATGCTGGTTCCAGCGGCAATTTACGTTTTCCTAAATTGGGATGACAGTGTTGCGCTGCAGGGTTGGGCTATTCCTGCTGCAACAGATATTGCATTCGCTTTGGGTATATTGGCTTTATTGGGGAACCGAGTGCCAAATTCACTCAAAGTATTCTTGGTATCTTTAGCCATATTTGACGACATTGGTGCAATACTAATCATTGCGTTTTTCTACACCGCACATATTTCACTTGACGCACTGTTAGTGGTTGGTTGTTGTATACCTGTTCTATTCCTTTTTAATAAATTTGGGGTATTAGCAAAAAGCCCTTACATCCTTATTGGGTTGATAATGTGGGTCGCAATGCTTAAATCAGGTATTCATGCCACGCTTGCTGGCGTGTTATTAGCAATGTTTATTCCCCTACGTCCTGGTGATGAATCAAATGGTTCTCCGCTGAAAGAGCTGGAGCATGATTTGCACTATGTGGTGGCATTCTTCGTACTGCCAGTATTCGCTTTTGCAAATGCAGGAATAAGCTTGTCGGAAGTTACAGTTGATAAAGCATTACACGGAGTTCCCTTAGGAATAGCCGCTGGTTTATTTTTCGGTAAGCAGATCGGCATTTTTGGTCTTTGCTGGTTATTCATCAAACTGAAAGTTGCCCAGTTGCCAAGCGGAGCTAATTGGCAAAGCCTATATGGTACAGCAACTTTGTGCGGTGTTGGATTCACCATGAGCTTGTTTATAGGATCATTGGCATTTGAAGAAACAGGTGTCGATCTTTTGTTTGATGAGCGACTGGGTATTATTGTAGGCTCATTGGCATCAGGTATAGTTGGTTATTTGTTACTCCGCGCCAGCTTAATTTCTAACAATTGAACTAATGAGGTGAAAGTCCTCTGTAGGAAAATCACCGTCTAATAACCTATTGATTATTAGATGTTAACTACTAGCGAATGGCAAGGGCTTTTCCGAAATGCCTTCGGCACGATAACTCAACCCTCTGCATACCCAAAGATATGCAGAGGGGTATCTAACTGATAGAGTTATCCTTATTCAGTTCTTTTAGCCTATAACGCCTTCATTGCCCCAGCCATTCCGCTCCCACAGTATCAAACCAGTATTTACCCACAACAAAGCGTGGGCAACGTTGTTGGAAACCCACCCGCTCAGGCAGGTTGAAATCGATACGGTCACCAACATGCTGGCCTGCTCAACCCAGCTAATGGGTGTCAGGGAGCATAGCTGCAGCAATCCCGACTGCCCTCACATCAAATACCAATGCCAAACCTGTAAGGGGCGCGGCTGTCCATCATGCGGGAAAAAGGCCACCGACCAGTGGATACAAAACCAACTCACCCGCTTGCCAGGCTGTGACTGGCACCATATCACCTTTACCATGCCCGATTGCTTATGGAGTTTATTCCTGTCAGACCGCGCATTGCTTGGTGCCTTATGTGGTATTGCCACAGAGTATTTATTGGCAGAAAGCCGCCGTCAGGGGCTTGTTGCAAAAAATTAAAACAAAGAAAAACTGATCTACATATGCGTAATTAAAATTCATCAAACACAATATCTTGTGTTCATGAGAGCCGATTGAAGGTCAAAAAAATTATTTGCAACAAGCCCTCTAAAGCCGCTTAATAAAAAAACTACCGACGTGGAGTCGATCTACCAGTGATTTTTAAGCAAATCACTGGGTAAATCTGCCTCATCTGAATTTTTGCAACAATCCCCTTGCTAATGGACTGATTTTTTGAGTTGTTTAACTAATCACGACGCTAAAGCTTGCTTGCTCTTTTTAACTCTTGATCAGCTCTCTCAGCTCTCTCAGCTCTCTCAGCTCTCTCAGCTCTCTCAGCTCTCTCAGCTCTCTCAGCTCAACAGCTTGCGCTGATCACATAATGTTGGCGAGAGCTCTTCCATAAAAAACCTCCAAAGCGTACCTAAGCGTACCTGAAATCAGGTACGCTTTTGTTGGGATGCACTATGTTGGTGCGGTATTCGCTAGTAAATTGTTGAGAGAGGAAGTTATTGCCGCCAAGAACCGATACTCAACCAAGCGGCGAAGCTTAATAAGTGTCCCTAAACCTGCACTTTATCCCTTAATTCGGCTTTTTGTCCCCAAAGCTGTCCCTTAACGGTGCATTTTGTCCCTAAAATCGGTTTTTTGTACCATGTATAGCACCCACGCTATACACTACCATCAACCCTCTCCTGGCCCTTGTGGACTAGTCAGTATGGTTGGTTGAATCAACGCTAATCAACATATGCGGTGTGCACCGCAATTGATTGCCCGCGACTTTCATGCGGGTAACCTATGGGATTGCAAACCACCTGCACATGCCCAACATTGACATCAACGGGTGTATGCATGTGCCCGTGAACCCACAGCTTCAGCAAAGGGTTGTCCATCAAGTGATCTAGTCGGGAAACAAAAGCCGGCGTCAGTCTGTCATAAGCATATTCAGGTGCAACCGATTTTGCGGTTGGAGCATGATGAGTAACTATCACTGTTGGGTTAGTAGCAGCATCTAGTTGAATTGCTAGCCAATTACGCTGTTCAAGGTGCCAGTTTATCATCAGATCTGGAGTTAACGTTGAGTGACAGTCAGGATGGCATATCTGGCGAAAATCATTAAGCAATATAGCTTCTTTTTTTGACACAGCCTGGCAGTAAAAATAATCAAAATCAGTCCAGAGAATGGCCCCTAGGAAATCGACACCGCCAATATTAACCTTGTCTTGATGTAAGAGGGTAATATTTGATCCGTAATACAACTCTCTCAGCTTGTCGAGTTGCTCTTGATACACATAACCATAAAACTCATGATTACCGGGCACATAGACCGATGGTTTGCCCTGGCTGACCTTTTCCATCCATGCTTTTGCCTGCTCGGGATGTGAACTTATATCACCTGCAAAAATCAGCGCATCTGCATCATTAGTTTCGGGTACAAAGCACTCATCTTTTATGAACTCTAAATGCACATCGCTGATATACCCAATTTTCATGATATTTCCTTTGTTTTTGCATTGAGAACGAGCAAAACGGGCGCTTATTTGTAGGCAAAAACCTGTAGCTTATGCCCCCAAAAGGAACATATAGTTATCCCTAAGCACGCTAAAGGAAAGTATATGTTCCTGTGACCAACAATCAAATACTCGCCCACTCACACACGAAACAAAGACATGTATAGCACCACCGCTATACACTGTGCTGAAATATTGGATTGCCATGTGATCTTTTTACTAGAATTATGAATGATCAATGTTTATGTGAGTTTAAAAAGCTTGTGCGTATTTTTATCCATCAAGCTTATCCGATTGCTTTTCATTGAGTTTGTAGGCGTTTTTTAACAGAAGAAACAGCGTGCCTTTCAGTAGTTTTTATCTTCATTAGTGCCGTTCGTTTCTAAATTCTTTGTGACGTTGCTTTTTTATCAAAAGGTGATAATTTTGCATTACATGAAAACGGTCAAACACGATATCTGCATGAAGAAGAGACTGTCTGACTGCGGATTGATACGCTTGCCCCATATCCATTGAAACCGCTTTGATACCGGCTGCGGTTTCTTCTGGTAATTGTTCAAAGAAAGCGCTGAGGACATGTGATTTCCGACCGTGTTCAACCCATATGAGGTGACCTTGAACAAGGTCATAAACGACTGTCATGTAATCATGGCCTTTTGCTCTAGCAACTTCGTCAACCCCGATATAAGTTAGGCCTGTAAGCGTTTGAGGTTCAAGTGATGGCAGCGAAGAAAGCAAATATGCTCTATCGATATTTTTGACGGTATCCCAACGAATATTGAGGTGTTTGGATACAGCATGAATACTCATGTGGCGACAGAGACCACTGATCATCTTACAAAATCGCGTGGTATAACGGGCCCCGTTTTCTACGAACTCACAGCATTCAACGCGTCGTTCATATGTAGCAGTTGAAACTTGTGCTAATTCAATTTCGATCAGACATGGATAGCCTGATATTGGGAGGTCATGAACTCTCCTTCGAATGTAACGGTTAATTGTTCCTGCTTGGCCTGTTCTTGGATCGACAGGTTTCCTACGCTTATCCCTTCTGCACTGAATGACGACTGTTTGAGACTCATCGAGATGAATAGAGTCGACACATTGACCCGGAAGTTCAAAAAGGGATGAAGGGATAATAGCCATGACTTACTTACACTGCTTTTGGGAAAGCAAGCCATTTTAAATCAATATGATAGCTTCACTAGAGCTACTTTTATTTTGCAACAAAGCGGAGAAGAGCCCTTTTGCTTATTCGAACCACAATCGTTAGAGCATAAGGTCTAACGCAGTTTTGCCCCAATAGCTACTCCAATTTCAAACCAGCATCACTATTCACTTTTACCACTCATTTTTTTGCTCGGAACTGGGAGAAAGCCTGCAAGGCCCCCACTCATACTTTTATTCCACAATGATCAACAGCGACGTAAATTGCTATTGAATAGCAAGGTGGAATAAAAGTTTACAACTTAGCAAGATTTAAGGATCAACGCTTGTCTGATTGAACTTTCAGTTATAGGCTTGATGTCATATACAGGAGTCCAAACATGACTGATAAAACCGAGCCATCACTCCCGACATTGATTCCCTTTTCAATGCCCGATGTACCCTTTACTGTGGTCGATCCTCGTGAGTTACCCGAGAATTTACAGGTTGCATTTGAACAGTTCCTCGCTGGCTCTGCTGCTCCCCATCCAATTTATGCCTACAGTCATGATTATGAACGATTCTGCATGCTACTTCGTCAAGGTAAACTATCTCTGGAATGAAGAGTTATTCCGAGGCTGAATAAAACCAGCCAAGTCGACCAGACAAAGCTGCTCTGACCGATAACTCTGTCACCCTTGCATGCTGTCTGCCACACGAAGAGTTCAGGCTCCTAGTACCTAAACACAGTGAAGATGATTGATTAAAACAGTCGAAGTCCGTCATCGAAACCGCCAAACACTGAACTTGCAGGCTTTCTCAAAACTCACCTGGCGGTTATCAGGGATCCATCAAGCACGGAAGGTTCAGTGGACTGTGGATCCCCGATAATCGCTACTGTAAATCCAATCGATAATGAAAAGATCAACATTAAGCGATTTCGAGGATGACGACGGTTTGGCTTCATCGATAAAAAACTAATCAGTTCAATCATAATTAATGAGTCAAGGTACTAGTTGCAAAGCTTAGAATAATTGAGCTATTAGGCAGGAGCTTTTTCAACAGCCCGTCTGAGTCAGTACAACTAAGCAAAAGAGATCTTTGTTGCTGTATATAGAGATTTAAAGGGCTATCTTTTTTTAATCTTCGCACAGATTTTCTTCTAACTCATCTTTTGCCTTAATGATGATGTACTTCATGAATACTTCAGCACCATCGGCATCTCTATCCTTGATTCTATCCAATATTTTCTTGTGCAGATCTACCCCAGCCTCAGAGTTAAAAGAAGACTTGTGCTGAATTCTGAAACTAGACTCCAATATCGTCTTAATGACCGTCTTGAACTGCAATAGCATTTCGTTTTTACAGGCATCAAATATAGCCATATGGAAGCACACATCGGCTTCAGAGTGCTCTTCTGGCGTTTCTGAGCTTGCCATCTTATGAAAGGCTTCCCCAATTGCTTTGATGTCTTCATCAGTTGCTCTGATTGCAGCAAGTTTTACTACAGCTGGCTCGATAGAAGATCTAAGCTCAACAATATCGTGGAGGAGTTTTTTATCCACTTCCTTCTCAAACATCCAAGCTAGAATGTCTTTATCAAAAAGATTCCACTCGCAGCGGGGGTTAACGAGTGTACCTGCTTTTTGCTTTGTTCGGATTATGCCCTTTTCCACAAGCGCTTTTACCGCCTCTCGAAGAACAGTTCGACTAACACCAAATAACTCCCAGAGTTCCTTCTCTTTTGGCAATAGGTAATCTTGAGGTAATCCACCTGTCACTATTCTTCGACCTAGCACGTTAGCAACACTGATGTTGAGTCGCTCTCCTTTGCTACCCAAAACCTCACGCTCTTCATCGGTAATAGGAAACCGAATATCAAGTTTATTTAGATCGCAATCTGCCATTTTCTTAACTCACAATTAAACAAGCATCCCACTAGGAGGTGCTTAAAATCAAAGATAGTTCTTCCTACCCTTCCATCAACCAACCACCATTTACATGCAAATTTTGACCAGTAATGAATTTTGAATACTTCGACGATAAGAATACAACCATATCGCCAATATCTTCTGGTTCGCCGCGATGTTTTAGAGACTGATGCTCTAGTACCCAAGAGTTGTATTCTTCCCATTTGTCGCCAAACACTCGCTGCTCAGCTTCAGAAGGCATAGCGCCAGGAGCAACCGCATTAACAAGAATATTCCAAGGACCAAGTTCCCGAGCTAGCGTTCTTGTAAGCGCCAACGTTGAGCCCTTAGACGCAATGTATGGTGAGTAATCCCCCCAACCGCCGTTCATTGTAATACTACGGAAGTTGATAATTCTGCCCTGCTTCTTCTCTTTCATGTGAGGAACAACTGCTTTGATAAGCGCATAGGCAGCATGAGTGTTCACTCGTTGAGCCTGTTCGAAAACCTCTAGCGAGATATCTTCAATCGGGCCATGCGGCATAATAGCAGCGTTGTTAACAAGTACATCGATACCGCCAACTCTGTCACAGAGTTCTTTAACTTGTTGGTAGCTGCCTTCCAAGTCAGAAAGATCTCCTTTTAAGAACTCAATGATTTGGCTTTTACAAGCGCCATTCTTAAGCTCAGCGACATACTCATCTCCGGCTTTGATCCAAGTCCAATATATATACATCAGCGCCAAATTTTATCATCGCTTCGGTTTCTGCTCTACCAAGGCTTCCTAGAGCACCCGTGATTAACACTTTCTTTCCGCTTAGTCTTATTATCTCACCTCGCGAATAGATACCATTTAAGATCAACCAACCATCCAATAAATGGTTAATTGCGTAACCTGATAATGCAAAAAGCACTTTTGATAGTATCAAACTAAGAGATTGAAACTTTGACAAGGACATTAATTTTAGGACTTAGAACACAAAAAATAAATTAATAATGCTAATTGTTAATTAACATAATTCGGTGTTTTTCAAGGTAGTTGTCGCCTAATCATGTTTAAGCAGCTTGTTCTAGCTGCTCGTTTATATCTGGTTTCTCTGGGTTAAGGCTTTGTTGCAACACTAAAGCTACGTGGTCTTTTGATACGGTTAGGCGACCCGGYAGCTATTGGGCATCCCGAGGTGAGTAAAGCGATTTAAAAGAGAACAACCGAGTAACATTTCCTTTGACTGATTTTCAA
>NZ_JAKJSP010000092.1:0-9284 GCF_050337085.1 Photobacterium sagamiensis
AGATAACCACATAATCTCCATCAACATGATTTAACTGCTCAGTCCTTACCTGCGAACATTTGTAAACTAGTGTTTCGATATGAAAAATTGAACCGAATTTAGGCAGTTCCTCCATCTTAACGGTTCTCTAATTGTTTCCTTCTATTTGATTTATTTACTCTGGTTAGCGCTTTCGTCAGAATCCGACACCGTCTGATTCTGACAACAGAAGGGCGAAGGCTTTGTCGAGGCCCCTATCGGCGAAACACTGGTCCCCAAAAAATCGGCCATCCATGCCATGAAGGCCAGCGACGACTTATTGGTTAAGCGCATCGCCAAGGGGGGATGTGCTGACCATCGAGCTGGGGCGCAAGCCGCATAACGGCTGTGTCGGGCTGATTGAATATGAAGGAGATACATTCCTGGCGGTTTTGCACTGGCACCGCGGGCGCTGGTATGCCCAGACCGACGACCGCCGGGGCGCGGTCACCGAAGAAATGGTCTTAATCGGGGTTGCCAGGGCGCTGATCAAAGATCAGCTGAAATAGGTAGCTTCCGTGACCTCTTCATCCCAGTTGTCAGGTAAACGACCATCAACAAACTTGAAAAATTCAGCCGCTTGCTCTCGGGTGAATAATAACCGTGCACCTCTGCAATAAACATTCCCCGCGACGTAATCAAAATTATCTGCTGTATCGACAATCTCAACGTGGGGAGTTGTCACTTTAATCCACGTATTGCCATCTGGCTTGAGGTCTGTTTCAACCGTTAAACCATCACGTATAACTAATTTCCGCATCGAATTTTCCATGTCGATAGTCCTTTATTGGTTTGAACGCTTATATTAACCATTCCACAGCCAGGGCGGCACCCGTGGATAAAAACACATGTCGCATTTTCAGGCACTAGGCCGTGCCAGGTGTTTTCCTTCTATTGATCATCTCTGTCTTTCAATCTTTCGTACCGTTCATTTAGGTAAGCTGACTTTGCCTCGAAATAATTAGCGCTCAAATTTAGAATTGAGGCTATCAGCGCCAGTCTGATTGTCATCGTCACTAAAATAGGAAGACTTTTTGCTATCAGAGTCCAAATAGAAAGAGCGATAGATGCTGCAAACATAGCCAGCTTAAACTTGATTCTATAAATTACCTACTTACGCTTATCTTCTTCTCTTTCTTGGCATTTATCTAGATACCGTAGCACAAAGCCAGGGCTGCGAGATCAAGGTATAGCGCTCCGGTTCAAGGATATTCCGGATAGGACACCACAAATGTAACACCTTCGTGCAGGCATTTTTGATCAAGCTTCTAATTGACCTAGTAGGGATCACCCCTCCAGAGTTCATCGAAGCATTATCCAACGCCTTACTGACCTGTATCCTCTCTCACCTGTAGCGGCCCCTAAGGTCACTCATTTTCGATGGGCAATACAGGCAACTTATCTAGGTTTGAACAAAGAGTTAAGTAAAACCAATATTGTTCTGCCCATTGGATTTTTACCTTCTTTTGTGGAAACATAACAATATCCGTATGGTCCCACCCTTTAAGTGCTTGATTCATAGTATACCAGGTGCCAGGTTCGGTCTTCTTAGGCCAAACAAAGACACCTTTATCTTCAGACTCGACAACAGGAAAGTAATTTTTCTCTTTAACACCAAGCCACGGATATTTCTGTGAGATAACAGGCACAAGCCCGTCATTTATTTGCCATAAATCATCATCCTCAGCCTCAACCGGCCATCGAGAGGTTTTGTCTGGCCAGTGCTTGGTTTTAATGAGTTTTTTAATGGGATAGTTTGCAATTCCATTTCCAAATCGTTTAAGAAAAAAGTGAAATCTGGAATGTTTCTGCTGTGTGACATAACTAAAATATGTAGTTCTATCGTAAACTTTAAATAGCTCATTTAAATACCGAGTGCCTATGACCGACAGGCAATAAGCGGCATTGTCTTGACCGTAGAGAAAATCTTTGAAGTTGATACCACAAACAAAGAAGAGACTTAACAACATCTCTAGCTTTTTACTAGAAATCATGTTTTTATTTCGTGTTATATTCCATTGATCCAAGTCCCAGTTATAGCGTCCTGTTTCAAAGACCTTTTGAAGATCTTTTATAAAAGTGGGCCAATTAGAGTTACGATCATTATAAGCATGCCATGCGGTGTACAAAAATTCTGTAGGTGATCCCACGAGAAAATTAAACGCCAAAAATCTTCTTATACCCCAGGGAGAAAGACTGCCTTTATAAAAACCTGTTTTTTCATCGAAGTCGCAGACGGCATAAGGCGCAGTAGTTCCATTGAGCACTCCAGAAATGGTCGTTACGGATCGAATCCAAGAGGCGTCAGTTTCATGTCCAGGAAACAAATCACCTTGGGCTAACATATATTGCAGAAGCAAAATTGTCCATGCTCCCTGGGAGTGTCCTACCAGATGGATAGGGTGTTTCGCATCCCAATCACTATATTTTGGCGTCAATCCTTTTTTCCAATTAGAAATTTTTTTTAACTTTTGATTATCTGTATCCAAAGGTTCATTATGAATATGATGTTTTTCATATTCATCACACTTGTAAACACAATCATCCCCACCTTTAATTTGATAAAATAACTCTCTCGCCCGATCCCAATAAGATGAAATAGGGCCAACAGATGCAAACTCTATTGTATACCCCTGTTTCTTTACCTCATGAGCTCTTCCCCAGTAATTTCCAAACCCGACCTCATGGTCACCCCAACCAAGAACACCATGAACGAAGATGATGGGATAATTATTCGTTTCACTCATTCTGCGCCCCTGCTTTCCGTTATATCCAAGTGACTTTAAGGAAACAACTATTCCTAAGCATGGCTAATCAATGATTTTAATGTGTTCCTCTAAAAATCATGAACCAGTCCAACTGTGTATTAATCTGCAGTGGTTATAATTACGGAATTGCCCATACAGAACCTGTTTCATATGATTCTTACAATATAGTAGGTATCAAGGAGTTCATGCACATTAGTGACAGCTTTTCCGCGAATTAATCCTGTAAAAAACGATCACGGCTTCGTTGACCTCTTTTATGATCACATTGCTCGGCAAGAAAGGTTTTATCCTTGTGTTTCGGGTATAGAGAGCTAGCGGCTAACTAACCGTCTGAACCCAGGCAGAAGCAATCCCGGTGCTGACCTTTACGGCTTGTATATCGAGGGGGCTGTTGCAAATAATCTGATGAGGCGGATCTAGTCAGTCATTGACTTAAAATTACGAGTAAATCACTTCAACATGGCTTTGTTGAAGCGCTCAAATAATGCTCAATCATTCCATTAACACTGAGTTCAGTTATCATGCTCACAGGTCATTAACGCGTAACCCGAGAAGAGCTATGCATATATACAGTTATAAGTAAAAGCCTCTTATTTCTGTATATGTCGGGGGTATTAACGAGACAATAATTGCTCTCTTTGTTGATGACCAAACAGCTTATGCTGCTGAAATAAGAGTATTATTTTCAATTGGTGAGCGCATATGAGGTCTCGTTATACGTGCATGCTTTTACCGAACGTAAAACCTTACATAGATATCAATGTAAGGTTTAAGCGCTTGATACTCATGCTGAAGTGGCTAAAATGCAATCAAGATAGTGTGTGTGTTATCGAGCTTGCTGCCTAATATGCTGTTATAGCTCCCCCTGGTTTTAATATTGGAGTATCAATTGAAAGTAGAATTATCAGTTTCACCGTCAGAAGAAGAGTTGAAAGCAATCGGTGATGGTATTGCAGCATTTAATGAGCAATATTTGCCAAATGATGGTGCTTTCGATTCAGGGTTTCGTTTTGCACTCGTAGTTCGGAACGATAGCGGAGATATTGTTGGTGGGATTCAGGCTAGTGTAGTTTGGAGTTATTGCGTACTTGAGCTGCTCTGGTTGTCAGAAGAAACGCGGGGTAGTGGTGTTGGCTCCAAACTAATGCATCGACTAGAAGATTTCGCCAAAGAGAAGGGTCTTAGCCAAATTCGTACAGAAACATTAGATTTTCAAGCTAAGCCATTTTACGAAAAGTTAGGTTACCGTGTTTATGGTGAACTAGAAAATACGCCCAAAGGACACACAACTTACTTCTTAGTCAAAGAGCTATAACAAGCTGTTTATGAGTGATTCGGCACGCGTGGCATTTTGGGGTTGCAGAGACTTGGTCATTGCGCGCCTCACACCTTAACAGGTCGTTACCCATACTTTTTTTAGTCCGAACCTTATAAGTTAGATTAAAAGCACTAACAAACTTCTGTCCCACATAGGCTTAGGGCGATCACTCTAAGTCGAATCTGCCCCTTTGTGAGTTAGATCTAATACGCAATAAGCTACCGTTAGCCCAAATTTGCCGTACTAGAACTTAGGCGTAAAGTAAGAATCACGACCTGCCCCATTAGTTCTTATGTAGGCATACTCAATTTGATGTCTGCTCATAAATAATCTCCTATGCAAAAAGAATAAACGAAAATTGTCTAGWAGAGTCTGGGCAGTCCAAATCACTTAATATCGTGTCCGAAATTTAGGGAACACTTTTCAACAACRTATTGGTTGATAGTGATCAACACAATATTATTCAAGTAAGTAATAGTATTGAGAGAAATACTAATAATTGGTTGTCCTCATGAAAAAAACTCTTACCGTACTGTCATTTTTTTTGCTWTCTGGATGTGTCTCAACTCAAGGTGACGTRCAAGATTACCTTGTAACAAATGCAGATTTGCCAGCAAAGCAGAAGATCAACCATCTAAAAGAAAATGTTCCATCAGATGGGTATGACGCAAGTGGGCCTTGTAACACCTTGTTAGAGTGTGCTGTTTATACCAAGGATATTGAGTTAGCCGAATGGTTATTTACCCGGTGGGAAGAAGAAATGCTCATGCACATGATAGTGCGAGAAAGAACGTATTATGATGGCGAGTATTACAAGATTAGATAYACCATCAACTCACCGATGCGGTTTGGGTTAAGCGACGATGATACTGAGAAATTCATTCGGCTTATGAAGCAGCACCGAATAGATTCCGATGTCTGTGGTTATGGGAATTACTCACCAATARCAATCGCTTATATTAATAATTACCCTAAAACATTTGCTYTACTTTTAGCCGATCACAAAATAACCCCTAAAGGTAAAGCAGACTTAGCTTCACCTACCAGCTGTAAATTTCCGATAGAAGCTCTCGAGAAGCAGMACGTTGAGAGTTGGSAATACGATTCTGGTCTGCTTGAGATGGCAATGAATCACTATGATGGCAGTCCCGAAAAAAGTAAAATGTTTGTTGCGCTGCTTGATAACGGCAATGATGTTGAGAGAGTCACCGATTTTAGAATGACCCGATGTTATAAATATGCAGGCAGTTCAGCACTGGCGTATTCAGTCTGCCAAAATAACGAGAAGGCCTATAACTTTCTCTTGAACTACTACAAACAAACAGACCGACTAAGTTCGGCGCAAAAAGAGCAGATATTTGCTCATGCGCAGGATGTTATAAAGAACACCCCATCAGCGGCAGAGCTGCAGCGAAAATCAGAGGAAGCTAAGCTTGCAAGCGAGAATGCCTGGAGAAAGCATGAAGCTCAACGGGCAGCTGAGTGGGATAAATTCAAGTCTGAGGCAAGGCGCAACTCTCAAAAAAGGGCAACAACACAAGCAAACGATGAGCCTTTTGAGTTTGATATCCATAGTAACAGCAGCAGTAATAGCAATTCATCTGGCTCTGCTTTCCACCTCTATGCAGAAGAGTTCCCAGAATATAAACCATACGTTCCGCCGAAAAAAGCATCCCAATCAACTGATATTTACAAGCCTTTGCAACCACCCTGGTTCAAGACTGAGTATTAAAGTGTGTATTAACTAAACTTAGAGGGTGCAGGACGGCGACTTAAATCGTATCCTGCACTTCTTTTTTCTCGTTAACCAAAGAGAACTTAGTCCAGACTTGAGAGCGCCAGCGTTTCGCCATAATCAGCCCTCTGACCCATTCATCTAGGCCAATGGCTAGCCATGCCCCTAATACACCATAGCCGAGATGGATGAGAATAAGTAGGCACTGAACACGGCGATTCCCCACATAGACAATATGCCAATCTGGTACATATGTCGAAAGACAATAAAGATTGAAACAGGACATTAAAGTTCGAAACTAAGACAATAAAGATGAAAACTTTTGTCAGGTTTTGTAACTCACTTCTGTCCCATATCGAGTTTGCGGGGCGTCTAAAGAACTATTGCCCCAAACCGTGTTAGTGCCCAAACTCAATCCCAATATGCCCAGAATAATTTACCATACATTTTGTTATGCATTATTTATGTAAAAGAATTGAAAAATAGCCCCGTGTTAGTTAGCCAAAACAAGATTTAAATTATTTTATCCATACCTTTATTCTTACGTCAAAACAGTCTTTGTATACAGGTATAATGAAATTTAACCATTTTTTGCTAAATATGGGTTACTTATATTGCCAAATAGTCTCAGTTTCACTTTTTGTAAAAAAAACTAATATATTGAATATATAGTTTCTTTTCTTCATCAAATTTATTTATAGAGACCCCTATAAATAAAAGTCTCAATTTTGCGGAAAAACGTGCTTAAAAGCTGACTATAAATAAGCATGTAATGCATTGATTTTAAAATTGGTTTAAGATGATTCTATGAATTTTCACAGCCGTTTGAAAAAGTACTTATAAAGACGTCTGTATAATACACTGTTATGCTAAAAAGAAAATACATCTGTTATTTATCAACCTTCCCAAGTAAAAAATCTATTAATATCCTTACCCGTAATGAAAGTTGTTTGCGAGAATGGTAAACTAAAGAAAAAGTAAATGATGCTCCACTGAAAGTAGGCATTATTAATCGTAAATTACCACTTCTCATTTCATATTCAGTTAATTTTGGTAGAAGTAGCGTCAGCCCCATACCTCGTTTTACCATGTCAATCAGTACATGCGGTGAGTCACAGATATGATAATGTTTGGGTGCAAAGCTGAATTGTTTCCCACTCGTCGAAAGGGTGACTTTTTTACCTCCTTCTAGTTGAGGTAATAACACCCAAGACGCATTTTTTAAATCTTCACTATTTTGAGGCAAGCCTTTGTCTTTAATGTATTTGGTACTTGTAAATACGCTTAAATTCTCTTTAAAAACAGATCGCGCTATCAGTGATTCATTTAATGTAGGGCTAACTCTAATTGCAAAGTCAATTTGATCTGAAATGAGATCAACAACTAAATCAGATAATCTTAAATCAAAACTTATTTCTGGATATAATTTTGAAAAGCTTTCTAAGCGTGGGTTAAGCCAGTCTAGTGCGATGTCATGGCTCACAGAAATTCTTACAGTACCTCGTAATTGATCATCAGCTGCAAATGTAGATATGTTGGTAAGTGAAGTAGCTATAATGTTAGCTTCAGGATAGATTTTTTCTCCATCGGCGGTTAGATTCAAATTTCTTGTTGTGCGTTGGATTAGGCGCATCCCAAGCCCCTTTTCTAGCAGGGCAATCTGTTCGCTGATACTGGAAGGACTCATTCCCAATACCCTTGCTGCTTGAGCAAAGCTACCTTGTTCGACAACAGCAGAGAATATCGCCAGTCTTTTTAATTGGCTTAGGTCTGTTTTGTTAATTTCATTCATCGGTTTTTCCGAATAGTTTATCCGTTATTAGCCTACTATTAATTTTAACTTTGATCAAACATAATTGTTTCTGAAATTCATTCTATTTCTTTTTATGCTAATTGGTGAATCTAAATGTTTACTAAACAAAAATCAAAACTACTAGGCGTAACAATGCTTGTTCTAATGATGTCAGTAGTGACAGTACAGGCAAAAACACTTGATACATTAAATAATGAAAAAATAGCTGATAACATCAGCATGGTTAAAGCAGGTGGTGTGAAAATCTATACGTTCCACGGGGTTTCAAATTCCCATATAATTGAGACTAAAAATGAGCTAAGAGTGATTGATGCACAATTAACTTTAAGCTCAGCAAAAAAACTCAAAGCATTTATTGAAAGTTTGAATAAACCTTTAGTGGAGGTTTTGTTATCACATAATCATCCAGATCATTGGTTTGGTTCAGAAATATTTGCGAGTAAAACACCTATTGCAACCATTTCAAGTGTGAAAGCTGACCTTGCGCGAGGAGGAATGCGCTATATAAAAATCAAGAATAAAAACCTAAAAATGAAGGGTGATATTCCAACACAAGTCATTTTTCCCAATAAAGAAATTAAGTTAGGTGTGCAAAAATGGGACGGTTTAACGGTTGTTGTTGAAGAATATGATGGTCATGAAGCACATCATTCCATGCTGATTAAAATACCGTCAATGGGTGTTATTATTGGACAAGATCTCTTCTACAACAATATGTTTTTGGTCGCATCTAACAGAGAGAGAAATAAAAAATGGCGAGCATTATTGCAAGATTTTTCAGTAGATGAGGCAATGTATTATAAAACATTACTCGTTGGTCATGGTGAAAATGGTGATCCTTCAATTCTTAAACAAGATATAGAATATCTTGATGAACTTGAAAATATTCTATCAAATAAATTATCACTTGAAGAAACAAAAAAATATCTATTGAAAAAATTCCCAAATAAAGGCGGTAAAGGAATGCTTGAAATGTCAATGAAAAATCTTTATTCAGGGCATTGATCAATCGCTATTACTCGTGGTTCAGTGAGTCATAATTTGAGCATTTTTAAATAAAAATAATGCATAACAAGTATTGCGTTATCAAGAAATCAGCAGGAGATAAGCAATGTACACCTTCAGAAAACAGTCAGTCGCTGTTATCGGCGCAACAGGTCAAGTTGGTACACCATTAACAAAAGGCCTATTATCGCTGGGGCATGATGTTGTTGTGCTTACTCGTAACCTGGCTGGCGAAAGTGCCGAAAAACTCAACTCGTATAAAGCGGAAGGCGCGCTGTTAGTTGAAGTGCGGGATATGCTTAATGTCGACGATATGGCTAAAGCACTTGAAGGGGTAGATACTCTGATCTGCGCGGTTCCTGGCTCTAAACAAATTATTACCGACGCAGAACCACTATGGTTAGAAGCCGCGGTTAAAGCTGGTGTAAAGCGCTTTGTACCAACCGAATTTGGCTGCCACACGCGTAATCTTGATTATGGCGATGGTGTGATTTTTGATTATAAAAAAAGATTGCACAATAAAATCATTGAATCCGGAATTGGCTGGACATTTTTCTATAATGGCGGGATCTTTGACTACTTCCTACCTAACCTGCGTTTTTTCAGAAAAATTACCACGTTCGGCGA
>NZ_JAKJSP010000020.1:0-157148 GCF_050337085.1 Photobacterium sagamiensis
TAGGAAAAAAAGTACAACAGATCTGTAGGCAAAATGAAGACTGTCGCCGAATTATGAAAATACCCGGTGTTGGTGAATTAACAGCAACAGCAATGATCTCTGCGGTTCCAAATCCAGCAGTATTTAAGAATGGCAGGCACATGTCCGCATGGCTAGGCCTGGTACCAAGACAGCATTCTAGCGGAGACAAGCAGTTTTTGTTGGGTATCAGCAAACGAGGAGATAGATACTTGCGAACATTACTTATTCACGGTGCCAGAGCAGCCTTGTCGAAGTGTAAAAATCTGGACAACGAATATGGCCGCTGGTTAACACAGAAAAAATGTACGCTTAGCTTTAATAAAGCCGCTGTTGCACTGGCGAATAAGAATGCCAGGATCATATGGTCCATTCTGAGTACGGGAAATGAGTTTGACTTCAACAATCAAAAGGTGGCTGCCTAATACACAATATTGAGTAGCTTAACATCAACCTAACAGTAAGTATTTCAACAAGTTTGCGCGAATTAATTTTAGATGATGAAAGATAGGTCATACCTGCTCTTCTAAAACCTGTTTTGCGACACGGCCCTTAGAGGCCATGGTTCTGATGAGGTGGAAGAGTGCGGATTTACATCAGGGCACAAGTTTAACTTGGATGCCGAATATATGACTGCAACTTAGATCTATACCAACATCACTAAAAATTAACGTGCAAATAGGGATGGTTCATATATGTCGCAAAGTTATGTAGAAGTACAAGTGTACTAATTTTCAGATACAATTAGGCTGCAAGCGCGTAAAACTCATCCCAGACAGATAAACCATCAGGGTTGTCGAGCTGTCCATTTTTAATCATCGACCATAGTTCCACTCCTGCGAGGGTGGCTGTTGCGCCTTCATCAGATTTCCACCCCAGGCACTGATGCATTTTACCTTTCACTTTCCGGTGACTTTGCTCGACTATGTTGTTCAGATACTTAATTGAAAGGATCTCAATAAGGCTCAACATGCGTCCGTTATTCCAAAGCTCAACGTTGATATTGTGTAGCGCTAACGTGTTGGCCTATCGCCTTGTTGAAGAAGGCGCGAACTGCTTTCTCGTCACGATGCTTCTGTAAGGGAGCGTATTTGATGACCCACCGATTGATGGTTGAGTGATCAACATGGATACCTCGCTCAACCATGATCTCTTCGATTTCACGATAACTTAATTTGTAAGAGAGATAATACCGAACCAATTGAACGATGATGTCTGACGGAAAGTGACAGCCTGAAAAATTTATAGTCATTGTGCTAGAAGTTGTGAGTGGTGGTGGAGATCATAACTTACTGCTCCAGCTTGCGACAGAACCTACCTTTTCTGACGAAGAAGAGGAACTCCGTGAGACACTTCAGGGAATTTATGCATTTATAACGACATAAATGATGCATCAATGGAGCTTATGCTGGAATTTGAATGAGCTTATTGTGATCAACTTATCAGAATTGGATTAAATTAAGCTAATAGAGCATTTTAATTACTGAGATTATATTCATAATTAACGAATCATTCGTAAAAAAAATGACATAACAGCCAGATTACTCGCATACTCGCGGATAATTAATCGGATAATGACTATTCATTCTATCAATTAGCTATTTCTAGTGAAATGATATTTTGATACCTATCACATTTCCCCTAAATAATTTCACTTACCATGGCGCCACTTAGTTTATTCCTTCAAATAAAATTTATTAAAGAGAAGTATCTATATGTCTGGCGATATCATTAAGTTTTCAAGAAACACAGAAAATGCACCCCAAAGTTCTGTATCTACACAAACTGTAGCTTTTTCTCATTATAATAATATTTCAGCTCAATTACCTGTTGATCCTAAAACTGGTGAAATTGTTGTTGGTTGTGTAAAAGACCAGGCAACACAGTGCTTAAACAATATTAAAGCAATTGTAGAAAGTATCGGCCACGTAATGGACGATGTTGTTAAATTGAATATCTTCGTTAAGAATATCTCAGATATTGACGCTATCGACGAAGTTTATACAACTTTCTTCCAAAGTGCTCTTCCTACACGTACGACAGTTGCAGTTGCAGCTTTACCTATGAATGATGCTTTAGTACAAATTGATGCACTTATTTCAAATGGTGAAGGTACTACTCCACAAGCTCCTTGTGCTCTAATCAAAGTTTCTAGAGACACAGAAAACGCACCAAAAGGTCTATACTCACAAACTGTTGCATTTTCTCACTACAATAACCTTGCTTCTCAATTGCCGATTGACCCAAAAACAGGTGCGTTGGTAGCAGGTGGTGTTAAAGAGCAAACTGAACAGTGCTTAAATAACATTAAAGCAATCTTAGAAAGCATCGATCACGTAATGGACGATGTGGTTAAAACGACTATCTTCCTTAAAGATATCGCTGATGTTGAAGCGGTAAACGAAGTTTGTGCAAAATTTTACCCAAACTATGTCCCTGTACGCTCAATAGTTAACGCTTCAGCTTTACCTATGGGTGCTCTAGTTCAAATTGATACATCTGTATCACACGGTGATGGTACACCACCACAACTTCCTGAAGACACAAGCCTACTTGTAATCGAAGCAAGCAATACGGAAAATGCACCAAAAGCGACATACTCACACACTGTAGCTTTCTCTCACTACAACCATGTTTCTGGTCAATTACCTTTAGACCCGAAAACAAATGAATTAGTTGCTGGTGACGTAAAAGCGCAAGCAGAACAATGTCTAAACAATATTAAGGCAATTATTGAAAGTGTTGACCATGTGATGGACGATACAGTTAAAATCAATATCCAACTTAAAAATATTGAAGATATCGATGCTGTAAACGAAATTTACACGACTTTCTTCAAAGGCGATCTTCCTGCAAGAACAGTTGTGGGTGTTTCAGCTATCCCTATGGGTGCTTTAGTACAAATTGATGCTGTTGTTTCTAACTGTGAAGGTACACCTCCACAAGCATAACAGGCATTAAGTCGGGACATCCATAAAGTCGAGGTGCGCTTTGGTCTTTTGGATGTCCATTCCTGCTTATTAAAACAAATCGATTAACCATATGAATAACTCGGCTTTATCGCAAAGTCACTCAATGAGTTATGATCACGGCAGCTTTTCACTCATAGTAATCACATCACCATCCATTTTTCAGCCCGACACTTCCCTTCAGTGATCATTCTCCTGTCCGTTCGCTACTATCTTGCATATAAACTAAGTTATCGTGAAATCAAAGAGATCATGGTTGAGCGAGGTATCCATGTTGATCACTCAACCATCAATCGGTGGGTCATCAAATACGCTCCCTTACAGAAGCATCGTGACGAGAAAGCAGTTCGCGCCTTCTTCAACAAGGCGATAGGCCAACACGTTAGCGCTACACAATATCAACGTCCAACTCTGGTTGATGGGGAAGATGCTCAACCTGATTGAAGTGCTTCAAGTTAAGTATTTGAACAACATAGTCAAGCAAAGTCACCGGAAAGTGAAAGGTAAGGTGCATCAGTGTCTGGGATGGAAATCTGATGAAGGCGCAACAGCCACCCTCGCAGGAGTGGAACTGTGGCCGATGATTAAAAATGGACAGTTCGACAACCCTGATGGTTTATCTATCAGGGATGAATTTTACGCGCTTGCAGCCTAATTGCATCTAGAAATCAGTATGCTTGTACTTCGGCAAAACTTTGCGACAAAACCGTTAAATGTAACTATTTGAAAAAAATCATTTTAATTGTCATTTATTGCTTGAGGCGATAACTTTGGTGGCTTTCATCTCTACAACCCGTTTGATTTTTTAGCATAAAGCTGCTTTTCACTTCTTTTACGACGAAATTTCACCGGCCTTATATACTTAAAATTATTCTGCAGCGCCTTTATTCTGCAGAGATTTGGTAGGTAGGGGTTGCATGCATAATCACATCGCTTTTCGGTTTTCGTCAATGGTGTTTTTCATACTTCTTATCGCTAGCTGCAACTCAACACCTGATAACGTTAAAACGACCGAGTACCGCTTTTTCGACTCAACCAGAAGTTTTATAAAGCTGAACGATACCCGTCGCAATGGCGCGGTCATTGACAAAGGTTTCTTCTACCCCAAAAGTGCCTTCTCTTTCAGTTACCGTTACTGTGCTAAAAGCCCTTCCCATGCCAAGCAGGATATAATGGAGTTCCAGGCACTGGCCAAGCGTGTTTGTGATGCCAATACCGGCCAACTCATTCATCAGGAATCAGGAACATGGTGCGTTTCTAACGCGAATACCGTCGCGGAATACCCATTTTTTTCTGCCCGTATTTCCAGTACTGAACTCTGGGCCGATCTCTGTCTTGACGGTCCATTTGTCACGCTAAAGGTGATAGAAAACACCAATGCCCCCTACGGTAAATGGTATGACGCAGCACAAGTCCTGGGCTATCAGCCTTATACCCAATACCGAAAATTGATTTCTGTGAATACCGACCAAGGTGAATTATATCTAGTGACAAAAGAGCCCGTTTCTGCCGACTTGTGGAATGAAGAAAGTCGATATATCTATACCAATATCGGCCAGATTGTTTGCCTGTTCAATCAACCTGATGGTTCAGGCCTTGGCTACACTTTTCGGGGAACAGTCGAGAGTGTCAGTAATGGCAGAGTAAAAGTACTGGCTACAACGAAATTGAAAGGAGATATTCGTACTGCTCCTGCATTAGAACAGCTTGAGTGGCACCGGGAAGCCTATATTAACGCGGTGGCTAACGCTTGGTTTGTATGCGGATAAACCAGGAACAGGCATCACAATAAAGCTGGACGGTAGAATCGCATAGAAAAGCCAGCAACAAAATGCTGCTGGCTAGGGTCTGTTTTAGGATGACACTCCGCTTTCTAAGAAAGCGGATTTAAAGTTATAAGTTCAAAGCAAAATGTATTATTAATAACGACAACATCTTTAAACTTAAAATAATGCAATCACTGCTTGCCCTTCAATGAAAAGCAAACAGTAATCATTAATAATCATGCAGTAACAAGCTGACAGTGATTAATAGTAAACAATGCCTTCACCTTGGGTCACCAATGTACCGGCTTCGTTGGTAATAATTCTATCTAGGTCAAATAATGAACCAATTGCAGAGTTACCACGACCTGTCTCGACAAATTTACAAACCGCATCAATCTTCGGCCCCATTGAACCTGCAGGGAAATTAAATTCAGCTAAACCTGATGGTGTCGCTTGTTTCATTTCAGCCTGGTCTTCTTTGCCGTAATTACGATAAATAGAGCCGTCTGTCAGGATAATAAATAAATCAGCACCAATCTTCTCAGCCAGAAGCTCTGCCGTCAGATCTTTATCAATGACACATTCAACACCAGTACTTTGGTTATCCTCAAAACAAACTGGCACACCGCCGCCGCCACATGCAATAACCAAGTTACCTGCTTTCAACAATGTTTCTATTTGTGGCAGCTCCACAATATCTTTCGGCATTGGAGATGGCACAACACGACGATAATAATCACCATCAGCTTTAAACTTCAATGATGATTCGGCCATGATCTCTTCGGCACGTTCCGCTGTATACACCGGGCCAACAAACTTCGTTGGATTAGCAAAAGCGGGATCCTCTCTGCTGACTTCGGTTTGGGTAACTAACGTTGCAATAGCAAGAGACTGATCGATATTGCGCAGTTCCTGCTGCAGCATGTAACCCACCATACCGCAAGTTTGAGACCCTAAAACATCCATTGGATAAGGTGTCGTTTCTGGCGAATATTCTTGATAGGCTGCATTTTGTTCCATTAATAAACCAACTTGCGGTCCATTTCCATGTACAACCACTATCTCATGCTCTTTCGCAATTGCCGCAATGCTTGCTGCTGATTTTTTAATATTTTCGCGTTGGTTTTCAGCAGTTAAAGCCTGACCTCGAGCTAAAAGTGCATTACCACCTAATGCTAATACTATGCGCATATGATCGTATCTCCTATATTTATTAATGGAGTTATTATTTTATTTTTATAGGTTATCCCTATTAAAGTAACGGAAGTCGTTTAATAAAAGATGACCGAAGAAATTGTTTGTCTTTAATAAATCTTGTTTGAAAGAATGATTAAAGTGGCGCTATGGTAAGTGAAAAAATTTAGGGGAAATGTGATAAGTATCAAAATATCATTTCACTAGGAATCGCGAATTAATAGAATGAATAGTCATTATACGATTAATTATCCGCGATTATGCGAGTAATCTGGCTGTAATGTCATTTTTTTTGCGAATGATTCGTCAATAGTGAATATAATCTCAGCAATTAAAATGCTCTATCTATCGATTTTAATCCAATTATGCAAACTTGATCACAATATGTTCTATTAAATTCAAGCATAAGGTTCATTAGTGCATCATTTATGTCGTTATTAATGCATAAATTCCCTGAGGCGTCTCTCAGGGTTCCTCTTCTTCGTCAGAAAAGGTTTTCGATAGAGAAAAGTATGACTTTCAAATCAATGCACAAAGCTTATTAACTAAGTTAAGTGCCTAAGGAAAACCAAATTCATTAAGCTACACTTTTATTATCACCTGACACACGCCGATTGAACCGCACGATGCAATGTACTGTACAGCTAACTGAGTTTGAACGTCATACCCTACAGCAACTGTCGTTGAACCATATACACCGAGATATCCGCACTCGAGCCGCAGGAATATTATTATTAGCTCGTATGCTTACGCCTAAAGAGATCGGCGCTGAACTTTGTGTCACTCCTAGAGTGGTATATAACTGGTACCACGCATGGTATGAACTCGGCCTTTGTGGACTATTGAAGGGGCATACCGGAGGGCGACCTCGCGCTTTGTCACCAGAAATGGTGGCTACGGCTGTACAAGTTGCCTGTGCTGAGTCTTTGACAGTAGCCGAGATTGCTCAACGTGTGGAAGCTAAACACGGTACCATGCCCTGCACGCTCGAAACATTAGCTAGCGCTCTTAAAGAACAGGGATTATCCTACAAACGCTCTCGCTTTTCGCTTAAAAAAAACGCAACGAAGAAGAGTTTGCCGTAAAATCAGCAACTTTAGCCAAGCTAAAAGCTTACGCCCGTGCAGGCAAGTACCGACTGGTTTACTTTGATGAAGCTGGTTTTGCTGCATCGCCACCAGTTCAATATGGCTGGAGCCCCCGAGGGGAGCCACATCAGGTTGAACCAAAGCCACATTGCAGGCGATCCGTTCTTGGTGCTCTTGATTATGCGGCAAACACTTTCCAATATGAAATCACAGACAAGAGTGTAACCCGGACTACCGTGGTGAAATTTCTAGAGCAAGTTGCCGAACAAGGCGATGATCGTTTGACCTTTATTGTTCTTGATAATGCCCGCATGCACCATGGGATCGATCAGAAAACCCTAGAACACTGGCTGATGCAACATTACATGATATTGGTCTATCTTCCGGTATACAGTCCGGAATTGAATCTGATCGAAATCCTTTGGAAACAGGCCAAGTATTACAGACGCCGCTTTATTACTTGGAGTAAAGAAACACTGGAAGCAGAAATCGCTGCCTTGTTAGATGGCTATGGCAACTTATTTGAAATAAGTTTTTCTTAGTTACTTACCCTGTACCGGAAACTGAAAAAGTTGGGGTTCATATGACCCTTTGCCGGCTTTTAAAAGATCACCACCGGCTCCGGCAATCATGATTAGATGAGAGTAAATAGCCGGTGAAAAAACTTGAGCGGTCACATGCCCACTTCAAACTATGCAACGATCACTTCAACGCCTTTAGCCTTAAAGGCTTTTTCGTATTCTTTTGAAATGCCATTATCAGTGATTAATATATCAATTACGGAAGTGTCGAGTACCTTATTAAAACCAATGCGGCCAAATTTGGTTGAGTCAATAACTGCGATAATGGTTTTGGCACATTGTGCCATCACGCCACTAATTGCGTAACCGTCATTAAATGTTGTGATGCCTTTATCTGGCTCTATCCCGTCAGCCCCAATAAAGAGAATATCAGCAGAGACACCTTCCATGCACTGTTCAGCTTTACTGCCATGCAGTGACTTCGTTTTGCTTCGATATGTTCCTCCGCAGATCACCAGGGTGACGTCTTCAGCGTCAGCCAGAGCATCAGCGACCGGCAGGTTGTTGGTTATTGCAATGATATTACCTTGCCCGGCAATATGTTTTGCAACGAGATGAGTCGTGCTGCCGCTGTCAAAGATCACTGAAGAGCCTTCTTTGATAAATTGCACCGCTCGGGTGGCAATCCGCTCTTTAGCACTTGCATTAATGTCGTAGCGGTTTTCGAGTTTAGTCTCTTCTTCCGATTTCTTGATCATATTTGGCAAGGATTCTAACGATTGTGCTCCACCGTGAAACCGTTTCAGTTTATGCTCTTGTTCCAACGTTCTTAAATCAGCTCGAATGGTAACCTCTGAAGTACTAAAGGTCTCGAACAGTTGCTTAACTTCGACCCGTCCTTGATTGTGAAGGATCTCCAGGATTTTCTCTCTTCGTTCTAGTGCATTCATTATATTCCTCAAATACTGCTCGTTATCTTTTTGTTGTCTTTTATTTGCTTTCGATAGTGGAGATTATGCTGCTTCAAAGGGTGTTGTGTAAAGTATAATCTGTGACTACGGTCAAGGTAGGTGTCGTTTTGGAAGCAAAAAAAAGGCTATTCAAATTAATGGATAGCCTTTAATCGGTTACAGGTATGGAGGCAACTAAAATATGCGGCAAACGGTGATGCTAAATATACGCTAATAAAATCCTATCTCTCCCGAGGATGTAGCGTTTGCCTGCCTTGTTGCCATATTAATTATTGGTGTTTGCCACAGCCATATGAGTAGTCGGCCAGTACTTCCTGGATCTTGCTGATAACTAACTGCTTAGGCAGGCAAGGGATCTGGCTTGATACGACTTGCTTTAATTGCGTAGGCATATATTGGCTTAGCAGCCCTAATGGAATTTCAGTTAACTCCAGATTGGTGAAGAGCGTATCGATAGCACTGGTAATTCGGTTGTTTGGCCAGTAATAACGAATTCGGTCTGAAAGACTGTAATGCAGATCAACCATGGCCTTGGTGTGTTGAGGGTTGTAGTACTTTTTCCAGAACTGCTGATCATCAAGCATAACGTTATCAATCACTTCCTTCAGGTGACTTTGGTGTTCTGGTTTGACAACTTGTGTTTCGATGTCAGCTAACGCAAACAGGGCTTCCCGCAGTGCAAATGTTACCGCCGGGCCAACCTTCAGAATGGCGAAATGATCTTCTACCAGGGCTTTGAAAGACTCTTTGGTTTGGTAATCCGTTGAGTGGGCTTCAAAAACATAATTCGTGTTTTCAATGAAATGTGATAATTCTGTTGCTTGCTCCCGGTCATAGTGAATGACACTGGAGTGGTCAAATTCGACACCAGGTTGAACTACAACGCCAACAACTCTATCTAATGCACCTTCAATTCCATAATGTTTGAATGCTTCAGCATGAGTATCAATCGTTTGTTTTGCAGCTTGACATGTCGTGACGTGAATGGCTGAAATTGCTTCTGCTTCACCGCCCGGAACCGGCACTTCTGTGCCGATGACATAACAAAGCTGGTTTTTAATTTCTTCAGGGGCATTGTTTTCTGCGACCAGACATAATCTTGCAGCTCGATCTGCGACAACTTGGGGATCGAGTGGTACAGGATCATCTGCGCATGACATTGAAGCGTCTAAATGAATTTTAGTGAAACCGGCTTTTACATACTCTGCGATTAAAACTTCAGATTTTACCATGGCTTCTTCGGCACTTTCATTTTGCCAACAATTTGGGCCGAGATGATCACCGCCTAGAATGATACGGTCATGGGGAAAGCCGACAAGATCCGCAATTGAAAGAACAAATTCTTTGAACTCTTTCGGTTTCATCCCAGTGTAACCGCCAAATTGATTACACTGATTAGATGTTGCTTCGATAAGAACTTTGTTTTTAGTAAACAATTCGAAAGAAAGTGTCGATTCGATAACGAGCGGGTGAGCAGAGCATACAGAGTATATA
Source organism: Photobacterium sagamiensis (assembly GCF_050337085.1). NCBI lineage: Bacteria > Pseudomonadati > Pseudomonadota > Gammaproteobacteria > Vibrionales > Vibrionaceae > Photobacterium > Photobacterium sagamiensis. The sequence continues at coordinate 10,022 of NZ_JAKJSP010000020.1, forward strand.
CCGACAGGCTTCTCTGCCTTGTGTTGTGAGATAATGTCTTTCATGTGATGCATTCCTATTTTGTTTCGTATGCTTGCGATCATAGCCAATCGAACGGAAATGTAAATAGTAAACTTATTATTTATTACATTTTCTTCCGTTTTCTTTTGTTTTGTTCGATTGGTTGATTAGCTCCGATAGACATCGTGATAGGGGACATGTCATGACAACAATACTGGAGGAGGGCTGTACCAGTATCATTACAGGAGAGTTTGAGATGGATTTCTGGATGGTTTTTGTGCGGCATGAATTGGCTGGCAAAGAAGGGTTTTCAGCCATGGGTGAATCTTATATATTGAATTTAAAGCGAAAAAAATTCAACAGTGGCACCTGCAAGGCGCCACTGTTGGGGTTTTTTATGGTTAGGCATCTGTTGCGAAATCAGCGGTACATTTTTATATAGTCGTTAACTTCACCATGGTATTCGGAAAAAAGTTGTTGATATGTTGCTACCGAAGCTGGGTTTGGTTCAGTACGCTTATCTTCATCAAGCACGATACTTCGTTGGCAGATATCTTCGATGCTTTCTCCTTTGTTGTAGTAAACGCTCTCGCACCACATTGCTTGCATGGCTGCACCCAGCGCACCGGCTTCTGCGGCTTGTGGGGCTTTTACCTCTAATCCGGTGACATCGGCGATAATTTGTCGCCAGGTTCGACTGTTCGATCCTCCTCCAATCACCAGTACATGTTCAAAACTGAGGCCAGAGTCTTTTAAAATCTCAACGCCTTTAGCGAGGTTATAGGTCACCCCTTCAACGGCACTTCTTAACAGATTTTGTTGGTTCATATTGTTGCCGGACAGGCCAAAAATTGCTGCCCTGGCCCTTGGTACATTTGGTAGTCTTGCTCCGTTTAAATACGGCATGATGCGTATCCCGTCGGCACCCACTGGCGAGCTTGCGATGTGCTCTTCAAAACAGTTTAAATCGAGTTCGAAAAGCTCTCGAAAAGCAGTTGTGGCGCTTGTTACATTCATGGTGCTGGCAAGGGGTAAGTAGCCGTTTGTTGATGAGCAAAACGCATTGATATCCGGATGGTTTTTACTGTCCACTTGTACTGAGCTATGGCTATATACGGTTCCTGATGTACCGAGACTCATGGTTAATAAGCCATCAGTTACATTACCGGTACCAATCGCTGCCATCATATTATCGCCGCCACCGCTTGAAACAATGACATTAGCGTCAAAGCCGAATAGCTTAGCGATTTCTGGTCTGACAAAACCGTGGGGCTCATGTGATTCAATCAGCTCGGGTAAAACAAAAGAACGCTGCTTATCAAATACATCTAAAATAGCATCGCTCCAACACCGTGTATGGGTATCTAAAAACCCCGATCCCGACGCATCACCACATTCAGTTTTGAATTCTCCGGTAAACCAATAATTCAGATAATCATGAGGCAACATCACTTTGTGAATCTTGCTATAGAGTTCAGGCTCATAGGTTTTTATCCAAAGTAATTTAGCAATCGTGAAGGCAACCGGAGTATGGATGCCCAGCTGATCTACTAATTGTGTTTGAGAAAAATGCTGCTCTTCGAACTGTTGAAATAACTCTGTCGGCTCGGTATCGCACCACAGCTTAACGTTTCGGAGCACCCTGTCGGTTTCATCTAACAAAACAAGGCCATGCTGCTGGCCTGAAATTCCGAGGCCTTTTATCTCTTTTGGATTTATTGCTGCTTGACTGAACGCCTGCTTGATGGCTTTGACCATGGCATCAATCCACCAGTTGGTCTTTTGTTCCTTTTTTCCGTAATCGTTGCTTATTAGATCATGTTGATAATAGCCGGTTCCGATAACTTTTGAATCGCTGTCACAAATAATCGCTTTTGTTCCCTGAGTACCGCAATCAATGCCTATATACACTTTCGTCCCCTTACGTTTTCTTCCCTTTAACCATAAAAAAGGTGACCTCCGTTGCAAAACCGAAACCCTGCATTGGTTGTCGTTTGCTTTCGTGTGTAAGCTTTATACCAGTTAAGCAATTCAAATGAAATGATGTGATAAGAAATAGTTGCTAATCATTCTGTTTTACATGTTTTGGGAGAGAAAAATGAAAAAAAGAATGCTGGGAGTTGTTGTCGAAAGCAACAATAACTTATCGGTAATCGAAACCGATTTGCCCACCGTCGGTGAAGATAGCGTTCTGGTGCAAGTGTGTTACTCGGGGCTATGCGGCTCAGACATTCCACGCATTTTCCACAATGGCGCACATTACTACCCTATAACACTGGGGCATGAGTTCTCCGGTCAGGTTATTGCCGTTGGTGACTCTGTTACCGATGTCAAGGTTGGCGATAAGGTTGCCTGTGCACCTCTTGCACCATGTTTCAAATGTGATGCCTGTGCCGATGGCCACTATTCATTATGTAAACACTATACCTTTGTCGGCTCACGTATTCCGGGTGGCAATGCACAGTATGTTTCGGTGCCGGTAAGAAGCTGTTTTGTTTTACCTGCAGGGGTTTCAACGAAACAAGGCGCATTTTTCGAACCCGTAACCGTAGGTATTCACCCAATTTTGCTGGCTGGTGGCTGCGAAGGTAAAAATGTTGTGATTGTCGGAGTCGGCACTATCGGTTTGCTCGCCGTCCAAACAGCAAAAGCAATGGGTGCGAAATCGGTTACAGCTATCGATATTGATAGCAATAAGCTTGAGAAAGCGAAAATGCTGGGCGCTGATTTTAGTTTTAATTCTGCGGATCAGGATTTTATACAGCAGTTCTCGGCAACACCTGATATTCATAATGACCAGCTCATTCTGGAAACGGCAGGCTCACCCATTACGGTTAAGCTAGCGATCCAGATGGCCGGACCGAAAGCGAGCATCGGTTTAGTGGGCACATTACACCAAGACTTAAACATGACGTTTAAAGAGTTCGAACAAATTTTACGAAAAGAACTCAATTTGTTCGGAAGCTGGATGAATTATTCAAAACCTTTCCCTGGTCGTGAATGGACAATTACGGCAGAGCTATTCAAAAACAATCAAATTGATGTTGATTCACTGACTGAAGGTTATTTCGGCCCGAATGACTACATCACAGCGGTCACTGCACTTGATGGCAAACCATCGAATGGAAAAATTTTGCTTAAGTGGGAGCAGTAAAAATGAATAACTTAATCAATAGTAATTATTTGCTTTTAGATGCACAAAAGAAAGGCTATGCGATCCCTGCATTTAATGTCCATAACCTTGAGACCGTCCATGTCGTATTAGATACAGCACGAGAGCTTGAATCTCCGGTCATTTTGGCAGGAACACCGGGAACATATTCTTACGCTGGTATCCAGGAAATGATCCAACTGGTGAATGCGGCGGCGAAAGAGCGTCATCAGCAAGTTGTCCTTCATTTAGATCACCATCACGACCTCAAAGATATCCAATATAAAGTGGAGTCGGGAATACGCTCTGCGATGATTGATGGAAGTGCATTGGCGCTGGACGAAAATATCGCTCTGACGCAAAAGGCAGTGAAGCTCTGCCATGCCTACGGCTGTAGTGTTGAAGCAGAAATCGGGCAACTGATCGGCCAGGAAGATGATCTGATCATCGAAGAGGTCAACGATCCTTACACTGTCCCTGAAGACGCAAAAAAATTGGTCGAGATGACCAATGTCGATTCACTTGCGATCGCGATTGGCACAGCCCATGGCATGTATAAAGAAACGCCTAAGCTCGACTTTGCTCGCTTGGAAAAAATTGCCTCTTTAATCGATATCCCATTGGTTTTACACGGCGCTTCTGGTGTTCCCCATGATGATGTTAAGCGCTGTATTTCGATGGGTATTTGTAAGGTCAATGTGGCGACAGAACTCAAAATTGCTTATGCAGACGCATTAAAAAGTCTGTTTGCAACTAACCCGTCAGTGAATGATCCCCGAGAATATAACGTTGCTGCGAAAGCAGCCATGGCCGAAGTTATCAAGCAGAAGATCACGGTTTGCAATAGCCAGGGTCGATTGTAATTCATATATTCAATAATTTAAGCGTATTCTATGCGCTAAGCGAATCCAAAGCGAAGGTATTTCTCTATGTTGAAGAATATTAGTCCAATAATTTCACCAGAACTGCTTAGCATGCTTCACAAGATGGGGCATGGGGATGAAATTGTGTTCAGCGATGCACATTTTCCCGCTTATTCGGTGAATGCAACTATTTACCGTGCTGATGGCAGCGACGTTACTGACCTGTTGAAAGCGGTCTTACCACTTTTCGAACTAGATCAGTATGTTGATGACAAAGTAGTGATGATGGCACCGGTTGCCGGGGACAGTCATCCCGAAGGGTTAGTGAGTGAATATCAATCGACATTGCCAGTTGAAACCTCAATTACTTTTATTGACCGTTTTGCATTCTATGATCGCGCCCAAAACGCCAGCTGCGTTGTTGTGACCGGAAGTACACGGAAATACGGCAACATCATTCTGAAAAAAGGCGTTACTCCGGTTAATTAGTGCGAGTCGTGAATACAAGGAGGCAAGTATGAACGAGACTATATTATCAATGCGTAACATTTCGAAAGCATTTCCTGGGGTGCAAGCGCTCAGTAATGTTCGATTAAATTTACGTAAAGGTGAGGTTCATGCCCTGATGGGTGAGAACGGGGCGGGCAAGTCGACATTAATGAAAGTCTTAATCGGTATTCATGAAGCGGATACTGGCGATATTACTTATAAAGGGAAACCCACTAAGTTTGAGTCTGTGCTTGAAGCACAGCATCACGGGATCAGTATGATCTTTCAGGAATTAAACCTGATCCCCCATCTTTCTGTTGCTGAAAATATCTTTTTTGCCAGAGAGCCCGTTGTCAATGGCATCATTAATCATAATAAAATGCACCATGATGCCGCAAAATTACTGGATATCTTCGATATCGATGTTCAGCCATCTGACCTTGTAAATACCTTATCGGTCGCTAAACAGCAGATGGTTGAAATTGCGAAGGCGCTGTCATTTGACGTTGAAGTGTTAATTATGGATGAACCAACATCCGCATTGACTGAACGTGAAATTGAAAAGCTTTTCAATTTAGTTGAAAAACTAAAATCGCAGGGGGTCTGTATTGTTTATATCTCCCACCGTATGGATGAGCTCAAGCGCATCTGCGATCACATCACTATTTTCCGTGATGGCACTTATGTCTCGGATCATCCGTTCAAGAGTCTGACCATGGATGACATCATTTCTAAAATGGTGGGTCGTTCACTTGATAATCATTTCCCCCATAAAACAGCGGTTGTCAGTGATGATTTAATTTTATCGGTGATAAATGCTGAGCGATATGGCGTCTTTGAGCCGCTGAACTTTGATTTGAGAAAAGGTGAAATTCTCGGAATTACAGGCTTGGTGGGTGCAAAGCGTACCGAGCTTGCGCGGGCAATATTTGGCGCGGATCCCTTGGATGATGGTGAAATTTTCATTCACGGCAAACAAGTTTTTATAAAAAATCCAGCAGACTCAATTAAAGCTGGTATCGCTTACCTGTCAGAAGACAGAAAACTGAATGGTGTCGCCGTAAAAATGTCGATTCGTGAAAATATCACGATGCCTTCGATGGACAAAGTCTCGAATCAAATGGGCTTTATATCGTCACAGGCTGAAAGCGACGCATCTAATAAATTTATCAAAAAGATGGAAATCAAAACCCCGAGCATCGAGCAGTTGGTTAATAACCTCAGCGGCGGTAACCAGCAGAAGGTGGTTATCGGCAAATGGTTATTCCGTGATGCCAAGGTGATGATCTTTGATGAACCAACTCGAGGGATAGATGTTGGCGCTAAATATGCCATTTACCAATTACTAGATGAACTTGCGAGCCAGGGAGTCGGCGTCATTATGATTTCATCTGAGCTACCTGAAGTATTGGGTATGTCAGACAGAGTCATCGTGATGAAAGAAGGAGTGATGACCGGCATGTTGGAAACGGAAAAAACAGACCAGGAAGAAATCATGCAGTATGCGACCGGTGTGAAAAATATGTTTGTTGCAAAATTGGAGGAAGCGTAAATGACTGATAAACAGAAATTGATGCTGCAAAAACTAGCAGCATTGGGAGGCTTGATTTGCTTGCTAATCGCCTTCACAGTGACCAATGAATACTTTTTCACATTAAACAATCTGATGACCATTGGCCTCCAAACATCAACGATTGCGTTTATTGGTATTGGTGTGACCTGCGTTATTTTGACTGGCGGTATTGACTTGAGTATCGGCTCGGTAGTCGCGCTAGCTGGTGTTGCCGCAGGTATGGCGGTGAAAGCGGGCGTCCCAATTCCATTAGCTTTTTTGTTGGGCATCATTGTGGGTGGGTGTTGTGGTTGTGTGAACGGATTGTTTGTTACCCGCCTTCGTATACCTCCGTTTATTGCGACACTTGGCATGATGATGATTGCACGAGGTATCGCATTGTATGTCACCAATGCAGCCCCTGTTTCGGGTATGCCTGAATCATTTGCTAGCTTAGGTAACGGTGCGTTATTCCGAATTGTCGATGTGGGTGCTAACGGCTTACCGGTTGTGAAGTTTCCAGGTATCCCTTACCCCGTCATTCTTATGGTGATACTGGCAATTATCTTCACTTTTGCACTTACTAAGCTGCGCGTTGGACGTTACCTCTATGCCATTGGGTCGAATGAAGAAGCCGCGCGCTTATCTGGTATTAATACTGACCGTATAAAACTTTATGCATACATCGTTAGCGGGATGCTGGCGGGTTTAACTGGCATCGTATTGGCTTCAAGACTTGTAACTGCTCAACCTAATGGTGGAGTGATGTATGAACTCGATGCTATTGCCAGTGCAGTAATTGGTGGTACGTCGTTGATGGGAGGAGTGGGAACAATCTCCGGCACAATGATTGGTGCATTTATTATGGGCGTACTCCGTAATGGCCTGAACATGAATGGTGTCTCCTTCTTCGTCCAGCAAATAATTATCGGCAGCGTAATTGTAATGACCGTTGCTTTTGACCAGTACCGACAGCATCAAGTTAAGAATAAAAAATCTGTACCCAAAAAAATGCCTACTAAAAAGGAGGGCGATATAATGAAAAAACTAGCCATGGTAGCAATGATTGGTCTGACAACGGTGCTCAGCACACCTGAAGTACTTGCAAAAAATAATGAGATTGCCGTGATTGTAAAAACGTCAAACTCGAATTTTTGGCAGAACGTTCGTGGTGGTGCCGAGGCTGCTAAATCAGAGCTTCCAAATTATACAGTGACGTTCCAGGGACCGGAAGCAGAAACACAAGTAGCAGAGCAGGTTAATATGGTTGATAACGCCATTAACCGCGGTGTTGCAGGTATTGTTCTGGCACCTTCAGATCCCGATGCTTTAGTACCCACAGTGAAAAAAGCCTGGGAGCACGGAATTCCGGTGGTATTGATTGACTCGAACTTAAACAGCGATGGCCAATACTACCAGTCATTCCTTGCAACAGACAACCGTTCTGCTGGCGCGTTAGCCGCACAAAAACTCCTTGATAAATTAGGTGGCAAGCCTGGTAAAATTTCCATGATGTCATATACGCCAGGTGCCGGAAGTGCAATCGAGCGTGATGGCGGCTTCATGGATGTTGTCAAGAAAAGTGGTGCTGAAATCAAGGGGCCATTTTATTCACAGGCAGATATGGTAACGGCACTGAATCAAACGATTGATGTGCTGGCTTCAACTCCAGATTTAACTGCAATCTTTGGCTCAAATGAACCAACAGCGGTAGGCATGGCTCGTGCGCTTAAGCAACAAGGTTATTCAGGCAAAGTAGTTGCGGTTGGCTTTGATGGTAACGAAGATCTGCAAGGCTTTGTTCGTGACGGCACCTTAGATGGCATTGTTGTGCAGTCTTCTTACCAGATGGGCTTTAAAGGTGTGAAATCGATTGATGACATCCTACAGGGTAAGAAAATTGAGAAGTTTATCGATACCGGTGTGGTTTATGTGACCAAACAAAATATTGATACAGCAGAAGCTAAAGCAGTGCTTTACTAAGTTTTGCATTAAGTAAGTAATGGATACCCTCCCTGCAAAGGGAGGGATAAAGACAGTCAAGGATACTATGATGAAGACATTTAAAATCGCTGAAAATGCAATTGACCAATCGATCATTCCAATGAAGACATTGGCCAATGGTTACAAAATGCCAGGTATTGGCATGGGGACTTTCGGTTCTGATCGCTTTGGCCCTGAAGAGGTATCAGATGCTGTGCTAGGTGCTGCATCAATTGGCTTTCGTTTCTTTGACTGTGCATCAGTTTACGGTAATGAAAAACTCATTGGCGATGTTTTTCAGACCATGATGAAGGGCGGTATTCCTCGTGAAGAACTCTATATCGACTCTAAAGTTTGGAACGATCAGCATGATGATGTGATTGGGGCATGCAAACAGACATTAAAAGATTTACAGCTCGATTATTTGGATCTTTATCTCGTTCACTGGCCTTTCCCTAATTTCCACCCGCCTGGTTGTACTGTTGACTCTCGTAGTCCGGATGCAACACCGTTTATTCATGAAGATTTCATGAAGACTTGGGCGCAAATGGAACAGCTTGTTGAAATGGGCCTAGTCAGAAGCATTGGTACGTCTAATATGACGATTCCAAAAATGGAATTGTTGCTTCGTGATGCCAAAATCAAACCCGTTGTTAACGAAATGGAATGCCATCCCCATTTCCAGCAAACGGAATTTTATGAATACCTGGTAAGCAACAATGTATTACCCGTAGGTTTTTGTCCTATCGGCTCTCCGACTCGTCCGGACCGTGATACAACAGAAAGCGATACGGTTGATATTGAAGATCCCGTCATTATTGCAGCAGCGAAACGTTTAGGGATTCATCCGGCGGTCGTCTGTATTAAGTGGGCAGTACAGCGTGGCCATGTCCCGATTCCTTTTTCCGTCAGAGAAAATGAATACTTTACCAACCTTGAGTGCACCATCAAAGATCCGTTGACAGATGAAGAGATGGAAGCGTTATCAAAAATTGATAAAAACTGTCGTCTTATTAAAGGTCAGGTATTTCTTTGGGAAGGTGCCAGTAGCTGGGAAGAACTCTGGGACTTAGATGGAAAAATAGCTAGCGTATAATCTGAATCGCTTTTAATTGCCCCCTCAAGATGTAAGTGACGGGGGCAATAACAGCGTTGAAAGACAGTAGTTAGCTTGTGAAAATTGAGGGGGGAAATATGAACGCATTAGAGCGCCGCGAACAGATATTGGATCTACTCAATATTCATGGGCGCGTTAAAGTAAAACAACTTGTTGAATTATTAGAGATATCTGAAGTGACTATTCGTGGTGACTTAAGAACGTTGGAACATCAGGGAAAGTTGCAACGTTACCACGGAGGTGCACAATCACTGGAATCGCTCCCGTTGATGACTGAGACCGGAACAGAAATTCGGGTCGATCGACGCTATAAGTTAAATCCAACAGCAAAAGAAAGAATAGCAATAAAGGCTGCCAGTTATATTGAAAGTGGCTCATCGGTGATCTTTGACAGTGGTAGTACGACTTATCTTGTGGCCAAAAAGGTTGCAGAAATTGGCGGGATTATTGCGATAACAAACAATTTACTTGTCGCTGATGTATTAAGTGACGTTGAGGATGTCACCCTAGTGATGAGTGGTGGCACCTATCGTAGTAAGACGAAGTCACTGCATGGAATAAAAGCGGAACAGTGCCTGGAAGGTGTTACTGCTGATATTCTTTTTATAGGGGCTGACGGTATCGATCCAGAAAAAGGTATAACAACATTTAATACGGGGTATGTGATCAGTGAGGTAATGGCACAATGTGCAAGAAAAGTCATCGCGGTTGCAGATTCAACAAAAATCACCCGTGTTGGTTATAATAAAGTATTAGACATATCAATTATTGATATTTTAATTACTGATGATGATATAGACGATGAATATATAGGTGCCTTTACACAAAAAGGGATAGAAGTGATTACGGTCTAATTATTATGTTGGGCGTTTAAGGTTTGTAAATCTAGTCTGGTTATTATAATAATATCAACTGTTATGTAGTAAGATTTTTGGGGTAAGTTATGAATCGGTTAACTTTTAAGGTTAAGATATTCTCGATCTTTTTTTTTGTTATTTTAGCGACTATTACAGCCTCATATTTTAGCGTGAATCATTATATTAGTGGTTATATTTATAAAAATGATACAGATAATATCAGTAAAGGAATAGATTTTGCTACAGAAAAGCTAACCGCTGAGTTTAATGATAAAATAATGCTGGCTAAATCATTAAACTCATTAATGTTTACCTTGGTTCAAATTAGAGATGTTTCCAAATATTCCGGTTTCAGTAAAGTCGTAAAAGTGATAGGTGATCTTGTTTTTACTGCAGATGGTATGCTGAAAGATAAAAATGAAGCCCAACACTATATTGAAATTATGAGAGAAAGTAATAATGATATAACTGTAAGTGATGTTTTCATTGAAGACAATAAACAGATGGTTTATATCACAGTCAATCGTGGTAAAAACATTGTAGATATTTTCTACTTAGAGATAGATAGCATTGTTAACTTTCTAGATAACATGGTGCTTGATGGATCGTTTATAGAGCTGGTGGATGGAAATAACACCACTATATTTTCAAATAAAATTGATTCTGACTTGATTGAAATTAAAAGACCGATTGATATTCAAGGGAAGCAGTGGCTGTTGACCGGATATATTGATAAGTCATATATAGAGTATAATACGAGAGAGTTGAACAACTCTATTACGATTGCTTTACTTATAACGGCTATAATTATTACCCCTCTTTGTTTGTTGATATTGGCTTTTGCGTATAAACCGATTATATCCCTCCGCAACGTAGTTGTAGAGTTAGCAAAAGGAAATGGTGACTTAACTCAACGTTTAGACGTCAAGAGCAATGATGACTTTGGTAAAATGTCTGATGGCATAAATCGTTTTATTATTAACCTCCAGGCAATGATGTCTGAAATTTCAGAATCCACCGATACTATAGGCAAAAAAATAATTCAGTTACATCAGCAGACTGATTCCAATCAATCGCTTTTAGCGTCGCACGCTCATGAAACAGAACAAATTGTTTCAGCGATCACAGAGATGAGTTCCAGTGCTAATTCAGTTACACAAAGTGCTGTCGAAGCGGCAAAATTCGCCCGTAGTGCTGATGCCGAAGCACAGAACTCCCGTCAAGTTGTACAAAATGCAGTGGACAGTGTTTCAGCTCTTGTAGATCGTGTTGAACGAATGACCCAATCAACAACGTCAATGAGTCTAGATGTTGATAAGGTGGGTGTTATTCTTAATGTCATCAGTGATATATCAAATCAAACAAACTTGTTAGCACTCAATGCTGCTATCGAAGCGGCCCGAGCCGGTGAGCAAGGGCGCGGTTTTTCAGTCGTGGCAGATGAAGTCAGATCTCTTGCAGCGAGAACTCAAAATAGTACCGAAGAAATCAAAGACATGTTGGATAAGCTAAAAAATGGTACAAAAAAGATGGTTGAATCAATGGAAGATACAAAAGAAAGCTGTCAATCGGCTGCGAACAATACCGGTTTGGTGACTTCTTCCCTTGATGTAATGGCCGAGAAAATTGTTCAGGTTGGTGAGCTTAACGATCATATTGCAACCGCGGCGGAAGAGCAGAATGCAGTAACCGATGAGATAACCCGCAATATCTTAACTATCCAAAATATGATAGGAAAACTAAACGAAAATGGAACGGCAACAACAGAAAGTACCCAGCAGTTAAATACCAGCAATGTTCAGCTGGAGGAGTTAGTAGGGAGGTTTCGGCTAAGCTAAGGCACGGTTGAAACATTCATCCAAGATTAATAATATTTTTGTACATTTTACTTAAGCGTTTCTAATTAATCAGGTTCGAACGTTAATGTTCTATTTGTTATCAATTCAAGGTGAAATCATTCCCTTTCAATGTGTTGCATCGAGATGTGATGTCACAATTAGGCTCGGATATTTGTTGTTTTTATATAACGGAGTAAGCAGTGTCATTACAACATATAATCTTAAATGTGCTGAGCTCTCGTGATGCCACAGGTTACGATATTAAAAAAGAGCTTTCTAACAAACTTGGTTTTTACTGGAAAGCCATTCACCAGCAGATCTACTAGGAGCTGTGTAAAATGACGGGTAAAAATCTAGTAACTTATCAAGTTTCCTTCCTTGAGAGTAAACCTGATCGTAAGGTTTACTCTATTACCGATCTGGGTCGTCAGGCACGGACTTTGCGTCGTAATATTCACATCCGTCAGGCGGGCATCAACTGGGCTGTAGAAGTACTTGCTGAGTTGAAAGAGATCGATCCCCCTGAAAGTTGTAACGTGATAGCGATATAGGAAGTCAAAATAATGCCACTGGCGGTTCTGCGGAATTATTTATTCCGAGAAAAACATAAAAATATAGCAATTGAGATGCCCATCGCATAATCTGAATTTATTTTGAATTGATCTGATAGTCACAATTATTCACAGAAGGTGAGTGTCAGAATAACTTAAACATGGATTCCCCCCTTTCTTACCTAAATACCATGAAGTAATATTTTTCCTCTGATCTCATTTATTTTAATTTTTGGCGAAATGTCATATTTTATGTTGATCTCTGACTTCAGAAATATGTTGTCTTTATAAGTTTTGTTTCAACCTGTGTAGTTTATCTAACAAAATACAACAGAATTACATGCCAATATCTTTTTCGTTCATGGAGAACGCTTTAAATACCCCTGTATTATATGTGTGTAATGATTAATTACCTCTCCAGTATAAGAAGCTAAGGGATGATAAGATATGCTTGATTACGATATTGATGAGACTGCAACGAGAGCCTATTCAGCCGATCTTTGTAATGGCCAGTTTAAGCCGGATAGCCGTCTTAAGCATTTAATTGACCGTCGCGACTGGCTTCACAAAAATCATAAACGTGATGTTTATTGCGATAATGCGGAGTTTCTTGTCTATCACTGGTCGGGTGAAGCAGAAGCATTTTCACCAGCGACGGGTGAGCAGTCAAAAGCGGTGGATGACCGAATTAATATTGGCGATCACAATTGCCGTGTCGACAATGGCAAACCGTTTCCATACGCAGATAAAATGCCGTCAAAGGTAAATGGTTTCGAGTATAGCTGGGATAATTGGGCGACGGATTATGCATTCTTCTTAGATCACAGCCCGGCTGAGATTTATCCCTTCGAGAAAGTTGTCGGTGAATTTCACTGGCAGCTTGATGAAGCCCGCCTTTATCGTTATCCGGATAAAGTACGAGAAATTGGTTTTGAAGGACGTGAACTTGGTGCCGGTGGATTCAGTTTTACCCATACCTGTCCGGATCTTTCTATTGGATTGACGTTGGGCTTGCAGGGCTTGCTTGATAAGGCAAGACAATATAGGGCTGAGTACGAAGAACAACGCAACGATAAAAGTGCAGAATATCTGGCTGCTTCAGAAAAAGTTATTCAGGGTGTGATGCGCTACTTCAAAAAACATGCGGATAAGGCACTGCAGCTAGCCCAGCGCGAGAAGGATCCTGAAAAGAGAGCCTGCTATCTGGAAGTGTACGAAAATACGAAAAATATTTGGAAAGAGGCACCGGCAACCTTTAAAGAAGCCGTTCAGTGGATCCAGCTCTATCAGATCTGTGAGCGAATGTACGGACATGGAAACGGCTACGGTCGACTTGATCTGTATTTAAACGATTTCTACCAGGCAGATCTGAAAGCCGGGCGTATTACAAAAGCCGAAGCACGTGAATATATTGCCGAACTTTATCTGAAATACGGCGGTAATTATTTCTCTTTCGGGGGCCGGAATGAAGCACTGAAAGATGCCACTTGTGAGATGAGTTGGATTGGTGTCGAAGCTTACGATCTGGTTGGCGGTTATAACCAGTTGGGTGTTATGTGGCACTCTGAGATCGATCAAAGTTTCTGGAATTATGCTTGCGATGTCGTAGCTCGTCATGGCTGCGGCTCGCCGACATTGATCAATTATGATGTGATCCGCGCCAGTAACCTTCGCTCTGGCTACGCCCCTGAGGACTGCTGGAATATTTCTTACAGTGGCTGCCAGTGGTATTGCTCGGTAGGCAATGAGTACAGTGATCACGATCTGAATTCCTTTGTCATCATTCAGCCGATGCAGCGAGCCCTGCAAATGGCCGCAGACCGTAATATCAGTGATTTCGAAGACTTCTGGAAAATTTATGACGGTGAAATAGAAAAGACCGCAGATGCGTTGGTGAAGTTCAAGAACGCAACCTACGAGTGGCATAACCGCGTCTGGCCCGAAATGCTGACCTCGTTCTGTATGCACGGTCCAATTGAAAATGGTCGCGACGTGACCGATATACGGGCTGTCAAAAATAACTATACCTCAGTCAATGTTCTCGGTATGCCCAATGTAATTGATTCGCTCTATGCGGTTAATAAGTTGGTTTTTACCGAAGGGAAATACTCGCTGCAAGCGGTACTGGATGCTGTTAACCATGACTGGGAGGGCCAGGAGGTAATGCGCCAGCACTTCCTTAACTGTGACAAATTCGGTAACGACTCCGATGAAGTAGATAGTTTTGGTGTTCGCCTGTGTGAGCATATTCGCGAAGTGCTTGAGAGCAAACGTAATATCAAAGGATTTAACTTCCGCCCTTCACTTTTCCAGTATATGGGACACACTTATGCCGGCCAGCTCCTGGGAGCAACACCGGACGGACGTAAGAGGGAAGAATTTATAGCCCATGGAATGAATCCCCAGCATGGACGAAATACCGAAGGTATTAGCGCCACGATTAATTCTATCTGTAAAATTGACTTCGTTAAATATCAGGGGGGCTCGTTGCAGATTGAATTGGAACCTTCTTGTTTTGCCGAGGGAGTGAAGCGGGGGGATCTTGTACAAATGTTCTCTGATACTTATTTCGATAAGGGCGGGGTGCAGATTAACCTCAATGTTATCGATCTTGAGAAACTGAAGGAAGCTTATGAGAATCCCGACAAGGAGGAGTTTCAGGATATTGTCGTTAAAGTAACCGGTTATTCGGCACACTTTGTTGTCATGGATAAGCAATTTCAAAAAGAGTTTATAGAAAGGGTTAATTACAAAGATTTCAATTAATCCAATTCAGGCCGGTCAGACTTTTGAACGGCCTGACAAATTGTTTTTGAAACGATCAACCTGTTTTTTTGATTGGTAATAAAATATGGTCTCTGATTATTTTCCGTCTTCAACCATTAGGGCATGTGTTTTTGATACACACCGTATGGTCTCTGATGACGGACCCGGGATGCGAACCACCCTTTTTTTGAAAGGCTGTCCACTGAACTGTTTCTGGTGTCATAACCCTGAAAGTATTTCAGTTAAACCGGAAGTTTGGAATGTGGCAAAAAAATGCATTGGCTGTAACGAGTGCCTGAAAGTTTGTTCAATGAAGGCAGTTCGTCGAACCAATAGCGGTCTTTCTATTAACCGGCAATTATGCAATGCATGTGGTGAATGCGTTGAGCACTGTCCGGCAAACTCAATGCAGCTTGTAGGCACTGAATGGTCGGTTGAGGAAGCATTTAATTATTTAATCAGGGATAAGGCATTTTATGAACGCAGTGGCGGTGGGGTGACGATTTCTGGCGGTGAGCCGACGATGCATTCCCGTTTTGTTGGTTTGCTTTTCGAACGCTTAAAGCACGCAGGAATACATACTGCTCTCGATACGTGCGGACTCGCGAAGCAAAGCGCTTACGAGCAGCTGCTACCCTACACCGATTTGCTGCTCTGGGATATTAAAACCATCGATGATGGCGATCATAAAAAATATACCAGTCGTTCAAATAAAAAAATAATCGAGAACCTGTTTTTTGTGGCCGAATATATCCGCTCAAATCCGAATACTCGGTTATGGATCCGTACTCCGCTGGTCCCCGGCGCAACGGCCACCAATAACAATCTGTTGTCGATTGCCAAATTTATTAATGAAAACTTGTCAGATGTGGTCTCTCGCTGGGATCTTTGTCTCTTCAATAATACGTGCGAGCCTAAATACAGCAGGCTCAATATTGACTGGCAATTGGCTGGCCACTCCCTGATTTCTGATCAACAGCTTCATAAATTTAAACGACTTATTGAGCAGATCCCCTCTTTAAGTGGGAAAACACACTTTTCTGGCTTGCTCAGGAAAGGATAAGAAAGATTATCTTGCACTATTACAAAAATTAACAAAAACTTCTGAAAACTAAAGGTGAAAATTATGTCTATGCCCAATGAGGCTCAGTCTGTAGCCTATACAACAGACCAGGATGTGTCTAAAGGTTCAGTCTTCTATTTATGGTTTATTTGTCTGGTCGCTGCCTGCGGAGGCCTGTTGTTTGGGTACGATGCTGTGGTTGTTTCCGGTACTAACTCTCAGGTGCTTAAACAGTTTCAGTTTACTCCTGCAGAGTTGGGCTTTTATGTGAGCTGTGTTCTCTGGGGATGTGCGATCGGCTCAGGTGTTGCTGGTTTTATTTCTGATGCGCTGGGGCGAAAGAAGTTACTTATTCTGGCATCCATATTGATCTTTATTTCCGCAACATGGAGTGGCCTGGCCGCTTCGCCGCTACAGCTTATACTAGCCCGCTTATTGGGTGGTTTTGGCATTGGTGTTTCGACGATGGTTTGTCCTCTTTATATATCTGAGGTTTCCCCCGAAAAGTTTCGTGGGCGTATGGTAACCCTGTTTCAGTTCACCATTACAATTGGTATTGTCATGTGTGTATTCGCAAACTGGGGTATTTTCTCTTTTGCTGAATCCCATGCTGAATCTGAAAATATGTCTACGTTTTGGCGATGGTTTGCCGTTGATGAGAACTGGCGGGCAATGTTTTTCTCTGAAGCGATCCCGGGAATTTTGTTTTTAGTTTGCGCATTTTTTATTCCCGAAAGCCCACGCTGGCTTGTTAACCAGGGCCGCTCAAAAGAGGCTTTATCCATACTGACTAAGATCAATGGTTACGAAAAAGCCGAAGCAGTTTGTAAAGATATTGAAGAAGCGGTTAAAAAAGAGAGCAATGTGATATTTGGCGATCTCTTTACCCAGAGGCTTCGTAAGCCACTGATCTTATGTGTTCTTATCTGTGTATTGACCGAAGCCTCTGGTGTGTCTGTGATTTTCTATTACGGTCCGCAAATTTTCGAAGCTGCCGGTTTTGGTCTGGGTGGCTCTCTGGGGGGCTTTGCAACAATTGCGCTGGTTAATATGATCGCCACTATATTTGCGCTGAAATATGTCGACTCGGCCGGACGTAGAAAGCTACTGGGTGTGGGTACTGTTGGTTCCATTGTTTCTCATTTCGTTATTGGCTACCTGTTCCTGAATGGGATCAACGGCTGGCCAATCGTTATTGCGATCAATGCATTTGTCGCCTTCTTTGCCTGTGCTCTGGGGCCTGTAAAATTTGTTGTTCTTTCTGAAGTTTTCCCTAATCGTATTCGAGGCAAAGCCATTGCCATTGCCACTACCTGCATCTGGCTGACCAGTGCTGGTGTTGCGCAGATCTTCCCAATTATGCAGGCAAGCATGAATACAGGGTTTATTTTCTTCTGCTTTGCCATTGAATTGTTCTTCTTGCTGGCAGTGGTTAAATATATGATGCCTGAAACGAAAGGCAGAACCATTGAAGAGATTGAACGATCTTGGTAAGTGGATTCAACTGGCTATGTGAGATTAGCCTGCTTTAAACAAATGAAACTAACTTCCACCGCGGCTTTCCAGTGAAAGCCGCGGTGTCATACCTATCCCATTCCGGCCTTTACCATTAAGGCGATTTTATATTCTTAATACTCTTGAATGCCTTCGGACACATGCCGACGATTTCCTTGAATTTTTTTGAAAGGTGAAATGCATCCGAAAAACCCAACTCATAGGCGATCACCTCAAGTTTATCTTCCGTGAATTGCAATTTGTACTGGGCCTTGTTGATCCTTTTTTGCATGATGTACTGTTTCGGTGATAACCCGAACAGCTGTTTAAAAACAACAGAGAAATAAGTCCGTTCAAAACCGGCTATTTCAGCCAGTTTTTGCATTGATAGTTTTTTATCTAAATTATTATTAATGTACTCCATCACAGGTTGGAAACGGGTGATTTTATTTTGATATTTGGATATCTCTGATTGTTCCCGAACAAACATTGGTGCCATTAACTGAAGCATCAGTCCGCTGTTCATCAGGTAATTTTTTAACAACCCATCATTATACGAGGATAATAGCTTATTAAATAAATGGGTTGTTTCTTCTATGCCATCTGTTTTAAGTTCATGGAAAAAAGGCATAAAATCAAAAATGTCGATGTTTGAAATAATATTGGCGTTGAAGTGAGCCCAATAGATTTCAATATTACTTTCGCATTTTACGCTCAGTTGGCTGTAAGCGGGGATCAGGTAAAGATGCCCGGGTTTAAACTGGTAGGTTTTATTTTTTAGGAAAAGTTGCGCTTCACCACTATTAACGTAGTAAAACCGCGAGTATGGCTTCATGTGTACATCATCTTCCCATGAGGAATCAAGGTGACTGTGTGCGACGGTGATCACATCAAGCTTAAGTGATTTTATTAATTCACTCATAAATCAATCCATTTGACTTTAAAAACAGATGGTTATTCACGTTGGCGCTACGTTAACAATAAATTGCTCAATAAATCAATATGTATAAGTTCAGGTTTGATTTGATACCTGACGAGAAAAATGGGAGACAGGTTTGTTCATTAATACAAATTCAATCTTGTTTTTTATGATCAACTCAAGATCTGAATGACTAGATACAAGTTTGCGATTAGATTATATCTTAATGTGTTTATTACTATTCTTTAGGGAACACGGTTCCTTCACGTTAAGGGAGTCTCTTTGTGGCAGGTGCAAGTTTATTAACGTTACTTGATGATATAGCGACAGTGTTAGATGACGTTGCTTTGATGACAAAAGTCGCTGCGCGTAAAACCGCCGGTGTCTTAGGCGATGATCTGGCATTAAATGCCCAGCAAGTGTCGGGGGTGCGGGCAGACCGTGAGCTACCGGTTGTCTGGGCGGTGGCTAAAGGTTCATTTAAGAATAAGCTGATCCTGGTGCCTGCGGCTCTGCTGATCAGTGCCGTTGCACCATGGTTAATTACTCCGATGTTGTTGTTGGGTGGTTTGTTCCTTTGTTTTGAGGGTTTCGAGAAGGTTGCCCATAAGTTTTTGCACGGCAATGAAACAGAAAAACACGATCAGAGTGATCAACTGGCACACGTTGATATTAATATTGAAGAGTTTGAAAAAGAGAAGATTAAAGGGGCGGTCTGTACTGACTTTATTCTCTCTGCCGAGATCATTGTGATTGCGTTGGGAACCGTACAAAACCAATCTTTGACGACTCAGGTTCTGGTTGTCATCTTGATCGCCGTTGTCATGACTATTGGGGTGTATGGCCTGGTGGCAGGCATCGTGAAACTTGACGATGCGGGGTTGTATTTGGTACAGAAAAGTGAAGAAAACACCCTGAAACGGAGCGTTGGCAACGGGCTGGTCGGTGTTGCTCCTTATCTGATGAAGTCACTGGCAGTGATCGGCACTATTGCTATGTTCCTGGTCGGCGGGGGCATTGTGGTTCACAGTATTCCGAACTCTCACATCATGATCCACCACCTGACTGAATCCGTGGCAAATGTGTCGGGAGCCTCCTCCATTATTTCCGGAGCACTCAATGCGATTGTCGGTTTGGTCGCTGGTGCTTTAGTGCTCGCTGGCGTGTCGCTGGTAAAAGGAGTCATGGGGAAATTTAAACGCTGAGTTTATATTTAGAACTCGTGCTTATTTTTATGGCAGTTTACTGGCCCGTTTAAAACGGGTTCTGTCGTTTATTGATAAAGCACGCCCTTAGGTGCTAATGCCAGTCAGCTATGCTGACTGGCATTTTTTAGCGACTCACTTTCTTGCAAGCTAAGATAATTAATGGAATTGGTATAACCCAAATCCTGATAACAGTATTGCTGTTTTGATCACACATCATCTCAGACAATGCTAATTTTTTATTGCTCAGCTAAACCGTTTTAGCAATAATGTTCAGCAGTTAATAATGATTTGTCTGGAGACATAAAATGGCTCGTGTGTGGGTAACTGGTGATGCAGTGGTAGATCTTATTCCTGATGGAGAGACACATTACCAAAAATGTCCTGGCGGGGCGCCAGCGAACGTGGCGGTTGCGATCTCTCGTCTTGGTGGCGACAGTGCTTTCTTTGGTCGTGTCGGTGGTGATCCGTTGGGCCACTTTATGAAGCGAGTGCTGGCTGATGAAGGTGTTGATACCGAATGCATGTTGTTAGATGAAACGCAGCGCACGTCAACCGTTATTGTGGACTTAGACGATCAGGGGGAACGCAGCTTTACTTTTATGGTGAAGCCGAGTGCGGATCAGTTCCTTCAGCCACAAGATGTACCGAGCTTCAGCAAAGGTGAATGGCTGCATGCTTGTTCAATTGCACTGGCGAATGAGCCATCTCGTTCCACGACGTTAGCTGCGATGGCTGCGATTAAAGCTGCGGGTGGTTTTGTTTCATTTGACCCTAACCTTCGTGAAGAAGTATGGACGGATCCTGCAGAGCTCAAACCTGTTGTATTGGAAGCGGTTGCGTTGGCCGATGTAGTGAAATTCTCTGATGATGAGTTGTTATTCTTGAGTGAACAAGACGACTTACCCGCAGCTCTGATCTGGCTGAAAGATAAATACGCGTTGCCTTTGGTGATTGTGACTCAGGGTAAAAAAGGGGCGTTAGTTGTTCAGGGGCAGCAACAGCAACTGATCACCGGTAAAGCGGTCAGCCCGGTAGATACAACAGGGGCCGGAGATGCCTTTGTCGGCGGCTTGTTAGCGGGTTTAGTAACGAGTGATGACTGGCAACTACCTGAAAACTTACTGGCAGTGATTCAACAAGCCAATGCGTGTGGTGCACTGGCAACCACCGCCAAAGGTGCGATGACGGCATTACCGACAGCAGAGCAGTTAGCCGACTATTTGACGTAGCTGTTTGTCGTTATCCCGATTGGTATTACCAGGTATAGAAAGGCAAGCGAAGCTTGCCTTTTTTATGCCTGTATAAAATGTACCTGCCTCTGATAAAGGATCATTTGATGTGCAATAAATAGAACGTTCGGAATCCCCCTATAAATCACACTAAAACTGTCACAATCTCTCAATTCAGCGTGTAGAAATAGGAATAGTTTGCGAAAGGTTTATTATGTATCAGCATAATAATAAACAGACGCCGTACGGCAAGCGAAAGACAACGCATTCTGGGAAGATAATCCGGCAACAAAGCATGGCTGAATACTGAGAACCTATGACTTACAAAATTTTGATTGTTGAAGACGATCCTATTATTAGGATGAAGATTAAGGGCCACTTCGCCCAAGCGGGTTACACCGTCTTCGAGGCTGATAACGGCATTAGGATGAAAGAGATCCTGAACCGCGAGAAAATTGATTTGATCCTGCTGGATATTAACTTACCAGGAGAAGACGGAATACAGCTTGCCCGCGAGGTGAGGAACATATCTGACATTGCTATCATCATGGTCACAGGCCGAACTGACCCTATCGACCGGATTTTAGGCCTTGAAATGGGTGCAGATGACTATGTAACCAAACCTGTAGAACCACGAGAGCTGCTGGTACGTGCAAAAAACTTGTTATGGCGTATCCAGCTCACGCGTGACGCTTTAGAACAGGCAGAGGCTGCCTGGTCGCAACTGGAAAAGGATGATAGTACATTCCGGTTCCTGGACTTTGAATTTGATGTTGCTCAGCGTCAGCTGTCAAAGGGTAACGATATGGTAAAGCTAACCAAAGCTGAATATGAGTTGCTGGTAGCTTTCATCACACACCCCTGCCGGGTATTAGGTCGAGACCGGCTCCTAAACCTGATCTCTCATCGGGTTGATACACCGAGCGATCGTACCATTGACGTTTTGATCCGCCGGCTGAGAAACAAGATGGAAGAAAGCATCAAAAACCCCAAGATTTTTATCACCGTACACGGTGAGGGTTACCTCTTTGCGCCAGAGGTCGCTTAGACCCGTGAATATAACAATAAGAGCCAAGCTTTCACTCATTATGTGCGTATCATTGCTTACAATGAGTGGTTTTTTTATCACAAGCCTTATGAATACGGAAAAAACTGTTCTTGAGGCGGAACAAAGCAATGTGAGTGTTAAGGTTGCTAAATTATTGAATGATAATTTAAAGGGGCAAGTCGATACCGTTACCCGCTCCCTTTCCTATTATTATGAGAATTCGAAACTAGAAAATATCAAGGCAGAATTAGCGACTGATATCACTACGTTTAGAGACGCCATAGAAAATATTTATAACAACAGTGCTTCTGTTGTTGATGCAGAAAACAGCATTTATGCTTTTATCAATGAATACCGCTGGGATGGTGGCCGATATATCTTCGCCTATGATGCCGCGTCGGGTGTTGTCAAGGCTAATGGGAGAAAGGCCAGTGATATTGGAAGCAACCAATACAATGCTAAAGATAGCAAAGGTAACTATTATACAAGAGAAATTATCCGCGCGGCCAAAGCCAATGCTATTGGGTTTAGCCGTTATCACTTCTCAAACCCGGTAACCCAAAAAGTCGAAGAAAAACTAACGGCATCGGTTTACTTCAAACCTTTAGACTTGGTTATAGCGACGGGCGAGTACATCAGTACACTAAGGAAAGATGAACTGGAGGCGGCTCTTGATACCATCAGTTCATCTAAATACGGCCAAAATGGCTACTTTTGGGTACAGGACGAGAACGGCATGATCCTGGCTCATCCCAATTCGTCTATTGTTGGCACGATCATTTCTTCAACGACCCAAAAAGTCGCGAACAGTATAAAAGGTCGACCCGAAGCTTTTGTTAAAACATTTCACAAAAATCCAACCACCAAACTAGCAGAAAACAAATTTGTCTATGCCAGGAATATTTTCCCTGAATGGGGATGGACCATTGCTACGGGTACGTATGATAGCGACATCACTAGCATTCAAGACGGGCTGACTCGCGCTACGGCAGAAATTTTTGATGATAAAGTGTACATGAACATTGCTACTGCCGCTGTACTGCTGATTATTGCTCTGCTGGTCGCAACATGGTCGATTAATAAGATTGTTAGAGGCTTAGTGATCCTCAAAGAGCGCATTGATACCTTATCGACCGGCGAAGCCGACTTAACCTCGCGGATTGATATCACGTCACATGATGAGTTGGGCGATATTGGCAAGTCGGTAAACAACTTCATTATTTATCTGCAATCCATGACCCTGGAAATTTCGCAAGCCTCTGCCCATATCACTGACGGTATCAAGCACGCCTCCGAGACGGTCGTAAATACCCCAAAAGCCAATGACCAAGCACCGTTGGCAAAAGATGATGTTCTTGAGACACCTGGAAGTATGACAGCCGTAATAAGAAAACTGGCGGCGGGTGATCTCTCCGTCGATATTCCGCAGGGGGAGAGTGACGAGATTGGTCACCTCGCGGATGCGATATCGGTATTTAAGAAAAATGCTGTAGCCCTGCGAGAGCACCAGAATGAACTGCAAAAACTGGTAGATGAACGTACTACGCAGCTTACAGAGGCCAATAATGCACTAAACAGTGAAGTCGCGAAGCATGCAAAAGCACGTGAACAAGCGGAACAGGCCAACAAAGCCAAATCGACTTTCCTTGCCCATATGAGCCATGAGATCCGCACCCCGATGAACGGGATAATGGGGACGCTACACCTCCTTGATGATACAACCTTAAACAACGCACAAAAACACTACACTAAAACCATCCTTTCATCAGGCGAAATTCTGATGGGGGTACTCAATAATGTTCTGGATTATTCTAAAATCGAAGCCGGATATTTCGATATTAATGAAACCAATTTCCGCACCAACGCGATGGTGGGTAATGTTGTCAATATGCTTAAAGCCAGAGCCAAAGAAAAGAACATCAAACTAACCTATGCAGTCGCAAGCGATGTCCCAATTTGTTTGCATGGTGACGCCAACAAGATCATCCAAATTCTCACCAATTTAGTGGGTAACGCCATTAAATTTACGAAACAGGGAAGCGTTATAATCCGTGTGTTGATCAAGGAGCAACTGGCGGAAGAACGATTTTTGCTCATGTTTGAGGTACTAGATACTGGTAAAGGTATTCATGAAGAAAAACAGGCGGTTATCTTTGAGCCTTTTGAGCAGGCGACTCAATCAGAACGTGGTACCGGATTAGGTTTGCCTATTAGTAAGCGGTTCGCTGAGATGCTTGGCGGGGAGTTAATGGTGTGCAGTGAGCCGGATATCGGTAGCCGGTTTATTCTCACACTGCCGTTGAGTGCTGCCGAGGAGTGCGATCCAATTTCCACAGACGAGCCTGTTTCCCTTACTGTYCCGCCATTGAATATTTTGCTGGTAGAAGATAATGAAACGAATGTCCTGGTCGCTAAAGGMTTYCTGGACAAGCTTGGWCACAAGGTTGTTGTAGCCATGACAGGAGAAATGGCACAACGYGCKRTAGAGRATCATGATGTCGACATCATYTTAATGGAYATTMATCTACCAGATACTGACGGTGTTACGCTGACGGGTAAATTGAGAGAGAAAGCGAATCGCCATATACCAACTATCGCCTTTTCTGCCCATGTTTTCCGGCAAGAAATTGAATCATATCTTGAGGCCGGCCTCGATGGTTTCTTAGGAAAACCGGTACAGTTTAAGCGGATGCAGACTGTCATCGCTAATATCTATAACGGCCAATCCAGCAAGTTCGATACAGTTAGGGACATAGATCGGGACGTGGATAAGGAACCGGCAGTCACTCTTTTTGACCACTCGGTGTTGGAGGAGGACAGACAGATCCTCGGAGATGGGCTGGTACACGAGATGGTGGCTATGTTTTACGAACGCTCGGCCACCTTGATCAACGAAATAAAAATTCATAGCTCTGCAAAAGCCCTTGAGCTGCCAGTCCACAGCCTTAAAAGCTCCGCCGGAGCCATTGGCCTGATCGCCCTGAGTAAAGCCTGTGAGGAACTGGAAATAGCTTGTAAGCAAGGTGTTGATGAACTGGAGTTAACGACATTGTCAGCGGCCTTACTTGCTATCTATCCCCCTTCTRTCGACAGACTGAAAGAAGAATTTCAGGTAAAAAACAAGATAGAACGCCGAGCCTTCAGTTAACTCATAGTGTGTTTCTGATAAGCCTCATAAGAACAACGTATTTCAAATGACATGAGTACAACCAAGGTTTAGCCCCGTGAATATAACAATAAGAGCCAAGCTTTCATTCATTATGTGCGCCTCATTGCTGACAATGAGTGGTTTTTTTATCACAAGCCTTATGAATACGGAAAAATCTGTTCTTGAGGCGGAACAAAGTAATGTGAGTGTTAAGGTTGCTAAGTTATTGAATGATAATTTAAAGGGCCAGGTTGATACCGTTACCCGCTCCCTTTCCTATTATTATGAGAATTCGAAGCTAGAAAATATCAAGGCAGAATTAGCGACTGATATCACTACGTTTAGAGATGCCATAGACAATATTTATAACAACAGTGCTTCTGCTGCCGATGCAGAAACCAGTATTCATGCTTTTATTAATGAATACCGCTGGGACAATGGCCGGTATATCTTTGCCTATGATGCCGCCTCAATAGTGAACAAGGCTAACGGAGCCAACGCCAGTATTATCGGCACCAGTGCTTATGATAAAAAAGACACCAATGGCAACTATTACGCACGAAATATTGTCAGTGCAACCAAAGCCAATGCTTTTGGCTTTACCAGTTATCACTTCTTAAACCCGGTAACCCAAAAAGTCGAAGAAAAACTGACGGCATCGTTTTATTTTGAACCGTTAAACATGGTTGTTGCGACGGGCGAATACATCAGTACATTAAGGCGAGATGAACTAGAGGCGGCTCTTAATACTATCAGTTCATCTAAATATGGCCAAAATGGCTACTTTTGGGTACAGGACAAGAGCGGCAAGGTCCTGGCTCATCCCAAGGCAGAAATTATCGGTACTATCGTTCCGTCAACAACATCAAGAATTGCCGACAGAATAAAAGGCCAATCCGAAGCCTTTGTTAAAATTGCTTACGAAAATCCGACCACCAAACAAACAGAGAACAAAATTGCCTATGCCAGGAATATTTTTCCTGAATGGGGCTGGACGATTGCTACCGGCACTTATGAGAGCGACATCACTAGCATTCAAGATGGGCTGACTCGCGCTACGGCAGAAATTTTTAATGACAAAGTGTACATGAACATTGCTACTGCCGCTGTACTGCTGATTATTGCTCTGCTGGTCGCAACCTGGTCGATCAATAAGATTGTTAGAGGCTTAGTGATCCTCAAAGAGCGCATTGATACTTTATCGACCGGCGAAGCCGACTTAACCTCACGGATTGATATCACGTCACATGATGAGTTGGGCGATATTGGCAAGTCGGTAAACAACTTCATTATTTATCTGCAATCCATGACTCTGGAAATTTCGCAAGCCTCTGCTCATATCACTGACGGTATCAAGCACGCCTCCGAGACGACCGCAAACACCCACAAAGCCAATGACCAAGCACTGTTGTTAAAATATGATGTGCCTGAGGCTCCTGGCAGTATGACAGCGGTAATAAGAAAACTGGCGGCCGGTGATCTTTCTGTCGATATTCCGCGGGGGGAGAGTGACGAGATAGGCCACCTTGCGGATGCAATATCGGTATTTAAGAAAAATGCTTTAGCCTTGCGAGAGCACCAGAATGAACTGCAAAAACTGGTAGATGAACGTACGACGCAGCTTACAGAGGCCAATAACGCACTAAACAGTGAAGTCACAAAGCATGCAAAAGCACGAGAGCAAGCGGAACAGGCTAACAAAGCCAAATCGACTTTTCTTGCTCACATGAGCCATGAGATCCGCACCCCGATGAACGGGATTATGGGAACACTGCACCTCCTTGATGATACAGCCTTAGACAGCGCGCAAAAACGCTACACTAAAACCATCACGTCATCAGGCGAAATTTTGATGGGGGTACTCAATAATGTCCTGGATTATTCTAAAATCGAAGCCGGGTATTTCGACATTAATGAAACAAATTTCCATACCGAGTCGATTGTGGGCAATGTTGTCAACATGCTTAAAGCCAGAGCCAAAGAAAAGAACATCAAACTAACCTACGCAGTCGCAAACGATGTTCCCAACTATTTGTATGGCGACTCCAACAAGATCATTCAAATTCTCACTAATTTAGTGGGTAACGCGATTAAATTTACCAATACGGGAAGCGTTACAATTCGAGTGCAGCTCAGGGAGCAACTGGCGGYAGAGCGTTTTTTGCTCAATTTTGAGGTGTTAGATACTGGCAAAGGTATTCCGGAAGGAAAACAGGCCGTTATTTTTGAGCCATTTGAACAGGCGGCTCAATCAGAACGCGGTACCGGATTAGGTTTGCCTATMAGYAAGCGGTTCGCTGAGATGCTTGGCGGGGAGTTAACAGTGTACAGTGAGCCTGATATCGGTAGCCGATTTATTCTCACTCTGCCRTTGAATGCTGGYRAGGAAGGWGAACTGATTTCCACWGAYGARMCKGTTTCCCTTACTGTYCCGCCATTGAATATTTTGCTGGTAGAAGATAATGAAACGAATGTSCTGGTCGCTAAAGGMTTYCTGGACAWGCTTGGWCAYAAGGTYGTTGTRGCCATGACAGGAGAAATGGCACAACGCGCKRTAGAGRATCATGATGTYGACATCATYTTAATGGATATTAATCTACCGGATACTGATGGTGTTACGCTGACGGGTAGATTGMGAGAGAAAGCAAATCGCCATATACCAACTATCGCCTTCTCAGCYCATGTTTTCCGGCAAGAAATTGAATCATATCTTGAGGCCGGCCTTGATGGTTTCTTAGGTAAACCAGTACAGTTTAAGCAGATGCAGACTGTCATCGCTAATGTCTATAACGGCCAACCCGGCAAGCTCGATGCAGTTAGGGACATAGATCGGGACGTGGATAAGGAACCTGCCGTCACTCTTTTTGACCACTCGGTGTTGGAGGGGGACAGACAGATCCTCGGAGATGGGCTGGTACACGAGATGGTGGCTATGTTTTACGAACGATCGGCCACCTTGATCAACGAAATAAACATGCATAGCTCAGCAAAAGCCCTTGAGCTGCCAGTTCACAGCCTTAAAAGCTCCGCCGGAGCTATTGGCCTCATCGCGTTGAGTAAAGCCTGTGAGGAGCTGGAAATAGCTTGTAAGCAAGGTGCTGATGAGCTGGAGTTAACTACATTGTCAGCGGCCTTACTTGCTATCTATGCTCCTTCTATCGACCGGCTGAAAGAAGAATTTTAACGAAAAAAAACAAGGGTGAATGCCAAAGTATTTTACTGTTTAATGGCATGCCCTTGTTTTTTGGTTATCGCTTAACGATAAGAGATATTCGTTAAGCAATAAGCCTATTTATATAACACAGTAAAGCGACCCCCAATGAAATTGCCTTTCGTTACTAACCAGAAAGGGAAGCTCGTTCATATTCTTACATTTTTTTGTAATACTTGTTCAAAAAAACAATGCATTATGAATATAAACTGATCATAAATCTAATTATATGTACGCAGAAATCAGAATCGATACAACCAATGAGATCTCACTGGTTCACAATGGCAACCAGAGCAATTTCATTATTGTTAGAATTGATGGCCAGAACGAAGGTGATATACGACAGAATTCCGTGGATTTACTCTACAGCTTAAAGTTCAGGGCGACTCTCGTTAAAGCAAGTGTCATTTATGCCTTTATTCAAGCTGTCACTCTGTCTGTTCGTAGTATTCATAGTCAACAGCCGCTTGTTGAGCTTGACGAGATAATTCAATTGCGATGGGAACTGTTCAGAGAATAGATCCGCTATAAAAAGGCCTTGCAGAAGGTTCTGTTGCAAACTGCGCCATGGCTATCAATTTCCAGCAAACACTGTTTTTCAGATGCAATTAGGCTGTAGGTACATAGAACTGTTCACTACATGTCATACCTTCAGTATCGATCTTCTATGAAATCAGATGTACCTCAAAATTGTCGCTCAGGCAGCAGACTTAAGGGTTTGTTTATTCCCTCTTTGACATGCTGCACTTACTGTTAGTTTGTCCTGATTTTTTCTGTATTATCAAAGCACCTCTCATAATTAAACATCTCTTACGCCTCGACAAAACGAACTGATTTACATCTAACTAACTGATGTTTATGCAACAAAGCTGGTGTGCAATAGCGGGAAGGGCAATCTGTTCATATTTTTACGCATTTCTTTAATACTTGTTCCTAAAAAAAATGCATGATTTGTATATCAACTGATTGCACGTAAGTTGTTGCATAAGCTGAAAGGAACTTCTGAGACAAGAAGTACTTCTGTTGTATTTTTAGAAGGATAGAAGAGATGTCACTACCACATGTAATTTTAACTGTGCTGAGCAATCGCGAAGCAACCGGTTACGATATCACCAAAGAATTCTCACGCAGCATCGGTTATTTCTGGAAAGCGAGCCACCAACAGGTGTATCGCGAATTGAATAAAATGGCCGACAATAACTTGGCGACCTCCCGACTTGAACCGCAAAATGGCAAACCGGACCGTAAGGTTTATACCATTACCGATCTGGGACGGCAGGCTCTGTTTGAATGGTTCCAGGAACCTGCTAGCAATCCAAAGATCCGCGATGAGTTCTTGGCCAAACTACTGGTTTGTGGTGTTCATAATTCAGAACCATTGCAAGAACAGCTTGAGGCACTTATTCAGGAGTCACACTCGCTAATGAACAACTATGATGAACTGGAAAAAATCCACTTTGCGAATTACAAAGAGATGGATCGCCAGTCTCGTCTTGACCGCCTGACCCTGCGCCGCGGCATGCATAATCGCCAGGCATGGATTAACTGGGCAGAAGAAGTCCTCATTGAACTTAAAGCAATCGAAAGTTCTGAAAACAGCTGCGCGGGAGAAGTCCGTCTTTGTGGATAGATTGCCTGAAGTGGATGTGTTTGGTTGCTTCTTATAGCACGAGAGTTTAAAAGGTTGTTGATTATATATTGAATAATAAAAATGTATATATCGACAACCTTCATGAATATATTTTCATTAGTGACATAACTTAAATCTAAATATAAAAATAATATTTTTTCAAATGTTGTGTGTACAACAAAAGGTTTAGCCCCATGAATTTAACAATAAAAGCCAAGCTGGCCGCATTGCTATGCGTTCCATTGCTTGTAATGAGTGGTTTTTTTATCACAAGTCTTATGAATACGGAAAATTCTGTTCTTGAGGCGGAAAGTAGCAATGTCAGTGTGAAGGTAGCTAAGTTACTGAATGATAACTTAAAGGGGCAGGTCGATACCGTTACCCGCTCCATTTCTTATTATTATGAAAATTCGAAGCTGGAAAATATCAAGATAGAGCTAGCGACTGAGATAGTGACGTTTAGAGACACAATAAACAGTATTTATAACAACAGCGCTTCTGCGGCCGATGCACAAACCAGTATTAACGCTTTTATTAACCAATATCGCTGGGACAATGGCCGCTATATCTTTGCGTATGATGCCGCTACGGTTATTAACAAGGCTAATGGCGCCAACGCCAGTATTATCGGCACCAGTGCTTATGATAAAAAAGACACCAATGGCAAATATTATGCTCAGGATATTGTCAGTTCCGCCAAAGCCAATAAGGTTGGTTTCACCAGTTATTATTTCTTAAACCCGGTCAGCAATAAAGTCGAAGAAAAACTGACAGCATCGGTTTACTTTGAACCGTTGAACCTGGTTATTGCAACGGGTGAGTACATCAGTACCCTGAGGCAAGATGAACTTGAGGCGGCTCTTAAGACCATCAGTTCATCTAAATACGGCCAAAATGGCTACTTTTGGGTACAAGATAAGAACGGCAAGATCCTGGCACACCCCAAGGCAGAAATTATCGGTACTGTCATTCCATCAACAACAATAAAAATTGCCAACAGCATCAAAGGCCAATCCGAAGCTTTTGTTACAACAGTTCACGAAAACCCGGCCACCAAACAGGCAGAAAGCAAATTTAACTATGCCCGAAATATTTTCCCGGAATGGGGCTGGACCATTGCCACCGGCACTTATGATAGCGACGTCACCAGTATTCAGGAAGGCTTAACGAGCGCCACGGCAGACATTTTTGATGATAAAGTGTACACGTGTATTGTGCTTGCAGTTGCACTGTTGATTGTTGCATTAATGGTTGCGGCCTGGTCGATCAATAAGATTGTTAAAGGTTTAGTGATGCTCAAAGAGCGCATTGATACCTTGTCGACCGGCGAAGCCGATTTAACCTCACGAATTGATATTACGTCGCATGATGAGCTGGGCGATATTGGCAATTCGGTAAACAATTTCATTATTTATCTGCAATCCATGATCCTGGAAATTTCGCAAGCCTCTGCTCATATCACTGAGGGTATCAAGCAGCTTGATGTGCAGTCAGAACAAAATAACCAGGCGTTAATCCAGCACGCGTCAGAGACGGATCAAGTCGTCGCGGCTATTACTGAAATGAGCGCAACGGCTGAAACCGTCGCACAGAATGCTACCGAGACAGCCGCGAACACCCAAAAAGCCAATGATGATGCGCTGTTGGCAAAAGATAATGTGCTTGAGGCGTCTGGCAGTATGATTGTTTTGGTGGATGAAGTGGGTGCAGCATCATCGAGCATTAACACCATGAACGAGAATACTCAGCAGATTGTCAGTGTGCTAGGTGTGATTGGTGAAATTGCCGATCAGACTAACTTGTTGGCGCTCAATGCCGCCATCGAAGCAGCACGCGCCGGGGAGCAAGGACGAGGCTTCGCAGTGGTTGCCGATGAAGTACGATCGCTTGCCGCGCGTACCCAGACAAGCACTGCAGAAATCAATGAGATCTTAACGACACTGCGTCAGGATGCCTCTAGTGCGGTAGCTGCAATGGAAGTGACGAAAACAAGCTGCGAACGTACAGCTGAAAATGCTGAGCGGGTATCAAACAGTCTGGATGCGGTGACAGGATCCATTGTCGAAATCAATGATCTCAGCACCCAAATTGCAACTGCTTCTGAGGAGCAGAGTTCGGTAACCGAAGAAGTAAGCCGTAATATGAATAACATCCGCGAGATGGTTCAGGAGTTGACCCAAAACGGACAAGCTACGGTAGACAGTACTCAAAGCCTGGCAGCTGCCAACACCCAACTGAGCACTCTGGTCAGTAAGTTTAAATTGCAATAGGCTTTTCAAACACAGTAATAAAGACAATTTAGCTTAAACAATCCGCTTATAAAGGCTTCTAAATCTAGAAGCCTTTTTTTATGCCGCTATTTCAAGTCATTGTTATCAAGCAAGAATAATTAACAACAATATCAATTAATAGGGTACTCCACTGCAGAGCGGCATTATTGTGCAAGCGACCAGGCAGTGACGGGTTGCCAATCAGTATCGGTATCTGCCAGTAACTGCAGGGTTGTCACGTTGTTGTGAGTAAACAAGCGCGAACTCATTACATATTCACCGTCATTAAGGAAGATCTCGAGTGATGACAGATCAGCTAAAATCTGCAGTTTAATATCGGTCTGCTCAGGCATTTTTATTTCGCGGATCAACTCACCATCGGTTTTCATTGCATGACTGCGATCAAGCACAATACGCTGGTTATCACTGTCAATAATTAAATCGCAGTAGTGTTCGCCATCATCCATCAAGCGCAGTGTTTTACTCCCCGATGCCGGCCAGTTCAACGTCGTTTGCAGTTCAACACTTTTGGTCTTCAGATCCAGTGTTTCGTGTTGAGTTGCCTGATCAAAAGTGAATAGTTGCTGCTGGCTTCGCAGTGTTTGCAATTCACGTGTTGGCCGTTGATACAACTTGCCATTTTCCCAGCTCAGTTCACGCAGACAGGTCAATTGATGTAACCAGCCATCAGTAACGCTTGGTTGGTTGATTTCATCAGGCAGCCCCATCCAGCCAACTAACAAACGACGACCGTCGGCTGCTTCAGCTGTCTGGGGGGCATAGAAATCAAAGCCATAATCTAGCGTTGTGAAATCACTGAGAGTCAGTGCATCTTGTTCGCTAAGTGCCGCCTTTACGTAGCCGTTATGGTGGGGGACTTTGTAATGATCGCTGTTTGATTCGATACCTTGCGGGCAGAGAATTCCCAACAGCTGACCGTTTAGTTCGAACAGGTCCGGACACTCCCACATGTAACCGAAACCGCCAAATTCCTCCCCGAACAAGCCGACATAATCCCATTTATGCAGATCATTCGAACGGTAAATGGCTAATCGGCCAGTTTCACTCTCATGCTGAGCGCCAAGCAACATGATCCAGTGATCACCGTAGCGTACCACTTTCGGATCGCGACAGTGTGGCGTGACTTCCGGCGGTAATTCCGGAATAACCGGCCCATGCTTGGTGAAATGAATACCATCTGTTGAAGTTGCAAGGCACTGGGTAGTGATGCGGTCACGCTGCTCACCGATACGGACATTGCCGGTATAGAACAGCATCAGCTCCTCTCCTTGGCTGACGGCATGGCCAGAGAAGACCCCGTGACTGTCGAACCAGTCTGACGGGCATAACGCAACATGTTGCGAAGTCCAGTTGATTAAATCTGTACTGGTGACATGCGCCCAGTATTTGTCTTTATGAACACAACCGTGAGGGTACAGCTGATAGAACAAGTGGTATTCACCGTTGTGATAGATGAATCCATTCCTTCGCACATTTTCCTTGAATTGAACTGGCTGGCATCACTCTGAATCCTGCATATTGAGGTAACTTGGGTATATATAAGCCGGCATCATGCCGGCTTTGTTGTTTTGTGTTTTCTTTTCGGCATGAGTGATTAGGCAAACGCAAATTTAATCAATCACTTGTCAATAACTCGATTTATCTGTTTACTATGTATGGTTTTTGCAGCTAAATCGGGTTAGTACGTGGAAAAAAGAAAAAGAACAACCATTGCAGATATCGCCAAACTGGCAGGCGTGTCAAAAACGACGGCTAGTATGGTATTAAATGGCCGTGCATCCACTTTTCGTATTAAGGAAGAGACCCGACTGCGTGTGTTAGAGGTTGCGCGGGAAAATCACTATTCCCCGAACGTGCATGCGAAATCACTACAAGCCTCTCGCTCAGATGCGATCGGTTTGGTGATCCCTGATTTAACCAACTTTGGTTTTGCTTCAATTGCCCGTGAGTTAGAACGTTTATGCCGGGAATCGGGATTACAGTTGTTGATTGCCTGTTCTGAAGACGATCCAGCTGTCGAAAAAAAAGCGGTAGAAGGCCTGGTTCGCCGTCAGGTTGATGCTTTAATTGTAGCGTCCAGCGAAACAGATGATGCGTATTATCAGTCGCTTACAAAGCAGTTGCCAGTCATTCAGTTAGACCGCCATATTGGCCAGTCTGTGTTGCCATTGGTGCTGACCGATGCAGCACGTGCCACTGCGGATTTAATTGAAAGTATTGCCAAAGAAGGGCTGTCAGAATTCTATTATTTCGGCGGTCAACTTGAGCTGTCACCAAGCCGTCACCGCCTGGCTGGTTTTGAACTCGGTCTTAAGCGTGCGGGGATCGAAACGAAACCAGAGTGGCTCCGTCATCGTGATTACCAGGCTGAATCGGGTTATCTGATGATGCAATCACTGCATCAGGAGCTTGGTCGTTTGCCTCAAGCGTTATTTACGGCTTCTTATACGTTGTTAGAAGGCGTGTTGCGGTATTTAAAAGATCACGAATGTCTTAATGCACTGGTTGATAAAGAAATGCGGCTGGCCACATTTGATAATCATGACTTACTTGATTGCCTGCCATTGAATATCGACTCGATAGCCCAGAACAATCAACAGCTAGCCAAAACCAGTTTTGAGCTTACGTTATCCCTCATTAATAATGAAAAACCATCGGCAATATCTTCAGTTGTCCTTGATGCTGATATTTTCTGGCGCAGTAAAAAAAGTGATACAAATATGACCAATATCTGATGAGCCACTCCACGAGATTTTTCTGCCTGGTATAAGTTAAGAATTAAATTTCCCTTTCTTCTTTTGGAAAGCAGAGTTGAGTTATCACTTGCCGTGTCTTTTGCCGTGACTTGTTCTGGTGCCGCCTGGGCACAAGGCGA
This sequence comes from Photobacterium sagamiensis, assembly GCF_050337085.1. Lineage (NCBI taxonomy): Bacteria > Pseudomonadati > Pseudomonadota > Gammaproteobacteria > Vibrionales > Vibrionaceae > Photobacterium > Photobacterium sagamiensis. The sequence continues at coordinate 45,305 of NZ_JAKJSP010000020.1, forward strand.
TACGACAGACTTAGAGCAGAGAATAGCTAACTTAGAGCAGCGTTTGGAAAAAGCGGAACAAGTGGCAGGCGATGCCGAAAACAAAGCCTCCGCTTTTGAATTTCATGGATATGCCCGTGCAGGCTTGTTGATTGATGACAACCTGAACGGTGCGACCGGCACCGGGCCATACATGACTGCAGCCAGTGCGCTGGGTGGGGCTGTCGGTCGTCTGGGTATCGAAGATGATAACTATGTTGAGGTCGTGCTTGATCATAATATCAATCAGGAAGACGGTTCGTGGTCGAAATATCGCATCATGCTGGCAGACAGTGTCGAAACCAATAATGAATGGACTGCCGCAGATTCACAGCTGAATGTGCGACAAGCGTATGCGGAACTTGGTGGCTTGGAATCATTCGGTGGGGCATTTACTTCTGCTTCCATCTGGGCGGGTAAGCGTTTTGATCGGGATAACTTTGATATTCACTTTATGGATACCGATATCGTTTTCCTTTCGGGGGCGGGTGCCGGTATTTATGACATTCAGTTCAGCGATGACTGGCAGACGAATTTCTCTCTATATGGACGTGATTTCGGCGCAATTGACAGCGAAAATCTGGAAGTTGAAAACTATATTGTGACCATGAATAACTACATTGGTCAGTGGCAGTTGATGTTGAACGGTATGACAGCTGCTGATAACGAAGGAAGAGATCCAAACGGCAATGGTACAACACCAAGCAAACGTGCAGAAAGCGGCTTTCATGGCATGCTGGCTTATCATGCAGACAACTTCTACGGTGTGAGTGAAGGTTTTTCTAAATCCGGTGTGTTATTCGGTCAGGGTTTAGGGGCCTAGCTGAAAGGCATTGGTTCTAATGGTGATCTTAATGAAGATGCTAAAGCGACCCGTTTGTTCAGTTATGGCGTAACCCGCTTTGCGGATAACTGGCGAATTGCGCCTGCATTTTTGGCAGAATACAGCCAAGATCGAGTAAAAGACGGTGATGAGTTCATGTGGGCTACGGTCAATGTACGTATGGCACAAGAACTGACCAAAAACTTCGAAATGGTCTACGAAGGTTCATACCAGTATATGGATCTGGATAACGGTACAGAGCAAGCTGACGGTAGTTTTTACAAAGCCACCATTGCGCCGACCTTTAAGTTAGATACTTCTGGCGGTTTTTTCCAGCGTCCTGAAATTCGTTTTGCGGCTTCGTATGTTGATTGGAGTGAAGATCTGAATGACTACTCAGTGAGCCTGGCAACTGACGCGAACACCATGGGCGAGGGGGGAGAGTTTATCTTCGCGATGCAGATGGAAACCTGGTTCTAATCGAAAAACTAAAAAGCCGAGCAATGCTCGGCTTTTTTATGCAACGATAACTGCAGATTACTCTGCGATTTCTGCGTTGTGGTAAACGTTCTGTACGTCGTCACAATCGTTCAGTGCATCAAGGAACTTCTCGAATGCTGCTACGTCATCACCTGACACTTCTGTCATGGTCTGAGGGACGAAAGCGATTTCCTCTACGTCGACAGCTATGTCAGGCATTGTTGATGCAAGTGCATTTTTCACTTTGAAGAATTCAGTATGAGGCGCATAAACAGTAATAACGCCGTCTTCGCATTCGATGTCGCTAACATCGACATCTTCCATCATCAGGTTTTCTAGAACCGCTTCTTCGTCGTCACCTTTAAACTGGAAAACAGCTTGGTGCTCGAACATGTGACCAACAGTACCAGGACCGCCGATTTTCGCATTGTTTTTTACAAAGCACTGACGAATGTCCATAAAGGTACGGTTGTTATTGTCAGTCAGGCAGTCAACGATAACCATACAGTTACCCGGACCGAAACCTTCGTAGCGCGCAGTAGCAAAATCTTCACCGCCACCGCCTTTGGCCTTGTCGATAGCTTTCTCGATGACATGGCTTGGCACCTGATCTTTTTTTGCTTTTTCGATCAGACGCTTAAGTGAAAGGTTGCTGTCTGGGTCAATGCTACCGTTCTTAGCACAGACGTAGATCTCTTTACCGTATTTTGAGTAAACCTTGATCTTTGCGCCTGCCGTTTTTGCCATAGACAATTTGCGTACTTCGAACTTTCTTCCCATGAGGAATAACTCTCTTTTATCAGTTTTTGGGACTTTGTTGTCTCGAATTTTAACAGTTACCAGCCCGTTTAGGCTAGTAAGATTTGACGGGCTATTGTCTGATTTCCAGACATCTGTCAATTTCTGGTGTTTTCTGTAACATTTATGAAAATAATCAGGACTCTATCTTTAAATGTCAGCAACACTTTTCGATTACACAATATTCACCTGACATCATAATGGTTGTCACTATTCTTAATAGAAGGCAAGGGGGATGTGCATGCTGAGTCATTATTTTAAAGCCAAAAATCTGGGCTTTGCTCTTTTGTGCTATAGATTTTCGCTTAACTTTCCTTTAATGCTTAAAAATTAGCCACTTAAACTATTCCCCCCTTTACAGTCTCAAAAGAGGTGCGTATTATCCACCGCACTTACGGAGAGATGGCTGAGTGGTTGAAAGCACCGGTCTTGAAAACCGGCATACGTTTATAGCGTATCTAGGGTTCAAATCCCTATCTCTCCGCCACATTCTGGAAGTTGGATTCTTTTATAGAATCGGGCTTCATAAAGAATTGGAGCGGTAGTTCAGTTGGTTAGAATACCGGCCTGTCACGCCGGGGGTCGCGGGTTCGAGTCCCGTCCGCTCCGCCAACACAACAAAGCCTCAGCAGAAATGCTGGGGCTTTTTTGTGTCAGGTGAAAAGAGTTAGTTGATGGTGCCCAAAAGCGGTAGTTCAGTTGGTTGCTTTTGATTTAAGAGCTGGCCGGCCTGTCACGCCGGGGGGCGCGCTGATTTCAAGGAATGGCAAGTCCCGTCCGCTCCGCCAACACAACGAAGCCTCAGCAGAAATGCTGGGGCTTTTTTGTGCCTGTAGTTTGGCGAAAGTAACCACTTACAAACTTCATCGTTTAAAACCTTCTCTATTCGCACTAAAAATACGCTGTGACCAAAATGTGACCATCTGGTGACGATAATCTAAGCTTTATCTGCTTAACTAACGCCTTGTAACCTAACCTAGATCAGTTTTACCGATCTCATATCTTGACTATTAACAGCGGATCGAGACAATCATTGAAAACAACACCTATAGATAGAGAAATTATGAGAATTGTTGCGGTTACTGCCTGCCCGACCGGGATTGCACACACTTACATGGCGGCGGCGGAGCTAAAAAAAGCGGCACAGCCCTTGGGTATTCAGATCATGGTGGAAACTCAAGGTGCGATGGGGATAGAAAATCAACTCAGCTTTCAGGATATTGGCCGGGCTGATGTGGTACTGATAGCCTCGGATATTGAAATTGAGCATCGTGCCCGCTTTACCGGTAGCAAGATCCATTGCGTCACTATCGAAGAAGTGCTGACGGATCCTGCTAGCGTGCTGCGTCGTTGCCAAGAACTATGATTGAACGTCGTATTACCTTTATCATTGGTGATGAAGGTATACCTGCCTGGAAATTAAACCAGCTGAAAACCTTGGCGGGTTACTTCCGTGCTGTGGTGGTGATGCAAAATGTAACCCGCTTGCGTCAGGCGAATGCTGAGCAACCGGTTCGTATTATGAGTCTCGGATGCATGCCGGGTGATCTCTGCCAGTTGCTGGTTGAAGGTTCTGATGCCGAGTTGGCCTGTATGGTGCTGACCGACTTTTTGGCCGAACAATTTACGCTGGTGAAAACAAGCGGTAAGAAAAAAAATCGCAATGCCTGCTGTGTTGAGAGTACCGATCCGGAAAATCATACTTTCTATCTGCCTTTTGAATTTCAGTTCACTACCGAGGTACTGGATCAAACCGATATGGAATGGGATAAAGGCGCGGACAAAGAAAAATGTCTGGCTCAGTTATGCCGCATGCTTTCCCCTCAAAAATCGACACGGTTGTTAGAATTGATGCTCAAGCGGGAGGTCGTTTCTTCGACGTGTATGGGTCATGGTATCGCGCTGCCCCATGTGATGACTGCGGAAATCGAGCAGCCTGCGATGGCCGTGATCCAGCTTCCGAAGCCAGTAGAGTGGGGCTCAAACCGAGGTCCGGTAACTCTGTTGGTGGCAATGATTTTGCCTGCCCCTGCCCAACGGCCGCATATTCAAGCCTTTGTTCATTTCTCGCAAGCGTTGCTTGAGCCGGAATTTTGCCGCCTGTTAACGGAAAATACCGAGCCTGAGGCCCTCACAGCAGTGATCCTCCATTGTTTATCTCGCCCGTTTCACTAGAGCGTATTGACGCTTCAATTCCGAATTGCCCTAAAGTGAGCTGCGATACTCCGAAGGCGTTAATCCGGTCTTATTTTTAAAGACCCGGTAGAAATAGTTCACATCCTGAAAGCCGCAACGGGTTGCGACTTCATTGAGGCGAAAAGTGTATTTTTTCAGCATGAACTTGGCACGCTCGATCCTTACCCAGGTAATGTAATCAGCTAGCCGCATATGTCCTTGTTGGCGGAAAAGGCGAGAGAGGTGGTTGGGGCTGATATTGAACCGCTTGGCAATGGTGTCCCGATTAATTGCCCGGTGAAAATTTTCCTGAATGTATATACAGATCCCCTGATAGAGATCTTCGCTGCGATTTTTGGCCGAGCTTGTCGGTACTGATAACATACTTTGGCAATAGCTCATCAGTGCCAGAAGCAGATGTTCGTCCATCGGCTGCTGCAGTGGTTCTTTAGACAGGGCATTGAGCGCCGATAATATATGGTCAATGGCATGGCCGGTACGAGTCTGGATACTGTGCTTTTGGATATCGTGAAAATTGGCTTGATCTTTTGTCTTGCTGACCAGGCTAAAGCCAAGTTGGCGGCGGCCAAACAACAGGCTCAGTACCGAACAATCTGTATCCCAGTTGGGTTTGTTCCAGCTATTAGGCGGAATATATATTGCGTCACCCGCCATGATCTTTACTTCGGTGATCCCGTGATCCGGATCTTCCAGCTCATTAATGTACTCGCCGCTGATCACCAGCTCCAGACGGGGAAAGTTGACCTGATAGCTAAATGGCGGTGGTGTTACCTGATCCCCGGCAAACCAAATGCGGTTGAAGTGCTGCCGCTCTGTAAGTAGGGTATCAATAAGATCATGGAAAACCTTGCCCATGCTGTTGCCACCTCAGTTTATATCTGTCCAGTAAATATCATCACTATTATTCATTGCCCTGTATTGAGTTGCTAGCCAGCAAACGAATTTGGATATTTATCCGTGAACTGGGTCACGTTAATTTGCCGATAACGCCTCCACTATTGTTACTCCTGTCTAGTTTGTGAATATTTTATAGCTTGAGAAATAAGGGCTAAAAGCACAGGGATACACAGTGAATTCTAATTTAATCGTCTGATTTATATCAAAAAGTGTTTATTTTGTGATTTTGTCCAGGCTAAACAACCCTGATGAGGCTTGGATCACAAAAAGGTGTAGGTGTTACAAATATCCAGTAAATGCCTCTCTGGTACACTATAAGAGTGAAGCCGGATCGCTGAAAATATCCCCAACGGCAACGCAAATGCTGAACTTAAAAAAATAATCCAGGGGGAACACTCATGATCACCAATTTGATTAATGAGAAACTGATATGCCTGAACCTTCAGGCGACGACCAAAGATGAGGTATTTGTTGAGATGATCGACGTACTGCACCAGCAGGGTCGAATTCATGACAAAGCACAATTTTTAGCGGATATCCATACCCGTGAAGAACTCGGCAACACCGGCTTTGAAGACGGTGTCGCATTGCCGCATGCGAAAAGTGGCGCGGTGGCAGAGCCTGCCGTCGCGATTGGTATCTGCCGAGGCGGTATCGAATACGGTGCGGAAGATGGCTTGCCATCAAAACTCTTTTTCATGATTGCCTCACCAGACGGCGGTGCAAACCACCATATCGAAGTGTTGGCTGAACTTTCCTCTAAGCTGATTGAAGATGGTTTCATTGATGCCTTTATGGCCGCGAAAACCGAACAAGAAGCGCTAGGTTTACTGCTGGAAAAAACAGAGCCGAATCAAGCGGTACCAGCGGCAGATAAAGGCCTGCTAATCGGTGTTACTGGCTGTCCGGCAGGTGTGGCGCATACTTACCTTGCTGCTGAAGCACTGGAAAAAGCAGCAGCAGAGTTAGGTTATGAAATCAAAGTTGAAACCAACGGTTCTATCGGGGTGAAGAACAGCCCGACAGCTGAAGAAATTGAACGTGCCGAAGCGATTATCGTCAGCTGTGACAAGCAAGTCGACATGGTACGCTTTGCGGGTAAAAAACTGGTCAAAACCGGTGTGAAAGCACCTATCAAAGATGGCAAAGGCTTGATTAACCAAGCACTTCAAGCAGCCACTTACCAAACTTCCGGCGATGATGCCCCGGCGCAAACAGAAAGCAAAGTGTCTCAGGCGCGTTCCGACCTGTACCGCTTCCTGATGAATGGCGTTTCACACATGATCCCATTCGTGGTAACCGGTGGTCTGTTGATTGCGCTGGCTCTGGCACTAGGTGGTCAGCCTTCGGAAGCGGGAATGGCTATCCCAGAAGGCAGTATGTGGCAGAAAGTGCTCGATGTCGGTGTGGTTGCCTTTACCCTGATGATCCCGATCCTGGCCGGTTATATTGCCTATGCGATTGCTGACCGTCCTGCACTGGCGCCGGGTCTGATTGGCGGCTGGATTGCTAACAATGGTTCGTTCTATGGCGCGGAAGCGGGTACTGGTTTCATCGGTGCGATTATCGCTGGCCTGCTAGTGGGTTACTTCGTTAAGTGGATTGTTAACCAGAACTACCACAAGTTCATCCAACCATTGGTGCCAATCATGATTGCACCAATTACCGGTAGTCTGTTTATCTCAAGCCTGTTTATCTTTGTTATCGGAGCACCGATTGCTAGCCTGATGGATGGTCTGACTGCAATGCTTACCAGCATGAGCACCGGTAACGTGGTTCTGCTAGGTATCGTATTGGGTGGTATGGCCGGCTTCGATATGGGTGGTCCATTTAATAAGGTTGCTTTCCTGTTCTCAGTCGGCATGATTGCCAGCGGCCAGACGCAGTTCATGGGTGCAATGGCGTGTGCCATCCCGGTTGCGCCGCTAGGTATGGGTTTAGCCACCATTGTAGGCCGCAAACTAAATATCTTTGAAGAATCAGAGCTTGAAGCCGGTAAAGCAGCTAGTGCGATGGGGCTGGTGGGTATCTCTGAAGGTGCAATTCCATTCGCGGCTCAAGACCCAATGTCAGTAATTCCTGCCAACGTACTTGGCTCGATGGTTGCCGCAGTAATGGCATTCTCATTCGGTATCACCAACAGCGTGGCTCATGGTGGTCCGGTAGTTGCCCTACTTGGTGCAATGAACAAACCATTGATGGCCATCGTATGTATGATTGCAGGTTCCTTAGTAACCGCACTGGTTGCGATTTCTCTGAAGAAAATGCGTCAGGCAAAAGCACAGGCAGCATTGGCATAAGCCGCAGCTGAAAACCTAACTGTAAATCAGTAATGAATAACGCTGCCAGTGTCCAGAGTGAAGATCACTGACCCCCATGCTGGCACGTTTGCTCCCTCCTTCTCCTTTCTAAGGGTAAGGAGGGCGCTTTCTATCTGCTTGATAATTAGTCAATTGACATACAAATGTCATTTCAGAGCATTTATTCTGCTACAATCCTGCGCTGTTTTAAGAACATCGAAAATTAGCAATGGATACTGATCCCATGAGTAATCAATATTGATGAAATCAGTATTAATAACGAAAGGTAAAACAATGTCCGTTTCCACTCCTCCTTGTTTCTTCCGCATGCACAATGTTATTCAGGACTACGCATGGGGCAGTACTACGTCGATTAATTCACTGTTTGGTATCGCTAACCCTGAAGGCAAGCCACAGGCAGAAATTTGGATGGGTGCGCACGTGAACGGTTGTTCGCAGATAGACGTTGCTGGCAAGGCAACTCGTCTGATTGAATTTATTGAGACGGATAAAGCAACGATCATTGGCGAGGAGACTGACAAACAGTTTGGCGAGCTTCCTTACCTATTTAAAGTCTTGGCCGCAGAAAAAGCTCTGTCTATTCAGGTTCACCCGAGCAAGGCACAGGCTGAAATCGGTTTTGCCAAAGAGCAGGAAGCGGGTATTGCGCTAAGTGCAGGCCACCGTAACTACAAAGATCCTAACCACAAACCTGAGTTGGTTTATGCTTTGACGCCCTATCAGGCAATGAACGGCTTTCGTGAGTTTGTCCAAATCGTCACTCTTTTCCGTTGTTTGGAAATTGCTGAGTTACATGAGTTGGTCGTTGCGCTGGAAGATAACCAGAATGAAGATGGTCTGCGCCAGTTCTTCGAAGCGATACTTTCATTGCAGGGAGAAGCGAAAGATACTGCTGTTAAAGGGCTATTGGCTTATGCCGAACACCATAAAGACGATACCTTGTTTGCGCTAATTTTGGATCTTGCTGAACAGTATCCTGGCGATATAGGCCTGTTCTCACCATTAATGCTGAATGTGCTGACACTGCAGCCGGGTGAAGCTATGTTCCTCGATGCCTGTACGCCGCATGCCTATATCCTAGGGACAGGCCTTGAGATCATGGCGAACTCCGACAATGTTCTTCGCGCAGGTCTGACACCGAAGCATATGGATATCACCGAGCTGGTTGCCAGCACACGTTTTGTGCCGATGGCTGCGGACTCGCTACTGCTCGCACCGGAGCAATCGGAAGGCGGCCTGCATTACCCAATACCGGTACCTGATTTCAAATTCAGCGTCTACCAGAACCAGCAAGATGCAGCACTTAAGACAACCAGTGCCGAAATTCTGCTGGCGATTGATGCACCGCTGACTGTAACTCGCAGCAATGGCGAAACCCTGACAATTGAAAAGGGTGAGTCGGTGTTTATTCCGACTTACGCAGGTAGTTATACAGCCAGTTCGACTGGACGGTTTGCGCGAGCTTATAACTGATTTAGCGGTCACTTCCGGTGATTAAATAGCGTGCCCAGATGGTAGCCATCAGCGTATAGTAAAAAGCCAGTCTTCTGACTGGCTTTTTTCTTTTGGATCTAAGCTAAACGTCTCTCTTTAGTTACTGGGTTTCTGTGCTTGAAGGCAAGCTTGTTACCGGAGTGGTGTCTGGTGCATCAACTGGGTGATTAAATAGTTCCTTAATATCTTCGAGTGCGGCATACAGACAGGGCAGCAGCACAAGTGTAATGAAGGTGGCGAATAAAATGCCAAAACCCAGAGAAATAGCCATTGGCACCATCATTTGAGCTTGATTCGATGTTTCTAGGATCATCGGCGCCAGCCCCCCGAAGGTTGTCAGTGTGGTCAGGATTATTGGACGGAATCGACGTGAGCTGCCGGTGATAATGGCAGGGATCACGTCCATTCCTTTACTGCGGTTACGATTTACCTCGGTAACCAATAGAAGACTGTCATTAATCACGACACCACTTAATGCGAGTACGCCGAGTAGGCTGACGACACTCAATGTGTAATCGAGGACTGCGTGACCTATTACTGCACCAATTAAACCAAACGGAATGATGGTCATAATGATAAGCGGCTGTGTGTAACTCCGAAATGGAATGGCAAGTAGGCAGTATAGCGCCAGCATGACTAAAGCCCCGTTTGTGGCCAGGCTGGACAAGCTTTCTTTTTGCTCTGCTTGATCGCCAAGAAAACCGATTTCAAGCCCGGGGTAAGCCTGTTCAAGAGTGGGAAACATCTCTTCGCGCAGGGTTTGTGATAGCGTCATCGCTTCGGATGAAGGGGTAACATCGGCACTGACCATAACGCGGCGGCGACCTTCTCGTCGCTGTATAGTTGAAGCCGATTCACTCCGTTCTACGCTGGCGACTTGTGATAGTGGTAAGTACCGATCGCCGACCTTTATGCGCAGTTGTTCCAGATAGTATTCACTTGAGCGTTGACTATCAGGAAGCATGACTTTTATATCGACTTCATCACTACCACGCTGCTGGCGAATGGCTCTCACTCCGTTGAACGCGTCTCGAACCTGTCGAATCAGTGTTCGCTCGTTCAATCCCATACTCTTGCCCGCGGGGAGTAATGATAGCTTGATCTGCTGGCTGCCTGACGCAAAACTATTTTCAATATCTACCACACCCGCATAGTTGGCGAGGCGTTCGCTGAGCTCTTCGCTGGCGTGCTGCAAGAGTTCGTTGTTACGGTGGGTCAGTTCGAGAGTGATACCGGCTACATCAGCCCCTGGCCCTTTTCCGGCGGCGGAGAAGCGTAGAGCAGCAACTTCAGGGATCTCACCTGTATAATTACGCCAAGCCTTCGATACTTCACGAGTACTAAGCGTTCGGGATTCTGCCGGTTGTAAAAAGATCCGTGAAATAATGATGTATTCGCCGTCGCGGCTTCTCATAATCGTCGAGATACCACGGGTGAGATCATTACCGCCATTTTCCTCTATTACTTGCTTGGCGGAGTTCTCCAAGCGATGTCGTACCCGGCTTGCTTCTTCAAGGGAACTACCGAGTGGCAACACTGCGCGGGCGCGAGAAAACTCAGCTTCGATTCGAGGCATTGTGGTAAAACCGAGGTGTCCGCCAGAGACATAGCCGATCGATATCATCAGTATTGCAATGCCCGTTGCAATCACGGTGTAGCGAAGTGCCAGCAAGTGTTTAAGCGCTGGCTGATAAAGGTTCGTGATAAAAAATTTCAGTCCTCTGTCCATACGCACTTGCAGGTAATGAAATGGTCGTACCCAAGCTGGATAACGTTGTTTATCTATATGGGCGAGGTGCGTCGGCAGGATGAACAGTGCCTCTGCCCAAGAGATGAGAAACACGGTTGCAACAACCAGCGGGATGACTTGAAACATCAGCCCGAGCGTGCCGGGCAGGAACCAGATTGGAATAAAGGCAACAATATTGGTCAGGATACTGAAGGAGAGCGGCGTCGCGATGTCTTTGGCTCCTTCAATTGCAGCGTTGGCAAATGACATGCCCTGACTCATTTTTTCGTGAATACTTTCACCCGCAATAATCGCATCGTCAACCACGATACCCAGTGCAATAATAAAGGCGAACATGGATATCATATTGATCGACACGTTCATGGCGGGAAGAAAAAGCAGAGAACCAAGAAAAGCGGTGGGAATGCCCATGGTTACCCAAAAAGCGAGCCTTACATCTAAAAAGAGTGCCAGAACCAGTAACACAAGAAGCAAGCCATAGAATGCGTTCTTAAGTAGCAGGTGCATGCGTTGGTTAAAAATAATGGCATCATCGCTGACGATTTCGAGTGTCATCCCCGGTTGTAATACGGCTTCCATCGCAGGAAGTAACTGATATACCGTATCGGATATTGCGACGGGGGTTTGTTCTCCGACGCGATAAACCATGATGCTGGAAGAGGGTAAACTGTTGTAGTAAAAGTTATTATGCCTATTCGCAAACCCGTCGCGAACGGTAGCAATATCGTCAAGATACAGTTGGCTGCCATTAGCGTTCTGCATCACAACAATGTCAGCAAACTCGCTGGCCCAATTTCGACTTTCATCAATTTGCAATAAAATATCACCGCCAGCGGTCTCAAGTTTACCGCCGGATTGAGTGACTGCATGATTGCTAATACTGCGTGCGACTTGATCGAGAGTGAGATCATACTGTTCAAGCGTGGCACTCTCGACCTGTACTTGAACTTCGTATTTAGGTTGTGCGCCGAGCTCAACCTGCGTCAGATAGGACGATTGTAGCAATATACTACGCAGTTCTGTGCTGGTTTCACGTAGAGCAATGGGATCAACATCGCCATAGATAATCAGCTCCATTGATTCTTCTCTGGTTTCACTGCGAAATATACGTGGCTTTTCAGCGCCATCAGGCAAGTTTGCGCGATTAACGGCACTTTCAATCTCACGCATTACTTGATCAGCGTCGACATTATTAAGCAATTCGGCCGTAATATTGGCACCCGCAGAATTGGCCCATGAATGGATCTCTTTTATGCCTTCAATACCGCTAATGGCATTTTCAACGGGCAGGGCAACACCTTGTTCCATCTCGGTGGGGGTCGAGCCGGGGTAATAGACCCAGATCTTGATAGTGTTGTGTTGGTAGTTTGGATAGACCTCTTTTTTTATGCTCCACGCCATCAGCAGGCCGCCAATAACGAAAAATAACATCAGCAGGTTAGGCGTAACACGGTTGTGTGTCATCCAGGCTATTGCACCTTTGCGCTGTTCACTCATCAGCCTTGCTCCTTGCTGGCTTTTAACTCGGCATTGGGCTCAGTCGTCATAGCAATGTCATCTACCGTGTTGGTTTTCGTTGCATGTTGGCTTTGGCTGCGTAATTTCAGGTCAATCCCCGCGATAGCGCCGGGAAGTGGCGTGGTGACGATTTGTTCACCTGGCATGATGCCGCTATCGATGAGCACATTGTCACGGCCCCGGTAAATGAGTGAGACATTGCGCGCTTCGAGTTGTGCGTCTTTATTCATTACCCAAACAAAACGATCTTGATGAAGATGGCGTCTTGGTAAACTAATTACGTTTTCTATCGGTTGTGCGTCAATTGTTGCTTCGAGAAAGGCATTAAGTAGTACGCTTGGTTTACCATGATTTTGTGGTAACAGGGCAAGAGGGTCTTCAATTTCGACCAGGACGGAGGCGGTTTTTACTCGGGTATCTAGCTCTGGTAATAGGCTGATCACACAGCCATTGCGGTACTGCCCTGCAGGCCACTCGTTCGGGTTGCGGATCGTCACTTTTGAGCCGCTGCAACCGATTGTGTTGTTGCGCTGTTCGAGTGCTGATGGGATCTTCAGCCAATGAAGGTGTTGTGATGGAATACTGACTTCTAACCAAAAAGTATCAGTCGCGACAATATCGAGCAAGCTGGTGTTATCACGGACCATGCTGCCTTCGTCTACATCCCGTCGAAGGATCTGACCATCAAACGGTGCAGTTATGCGGGTGCGTTCATAATTGATTTTCGCTTTGCTCAGGCCTGCTTCACTGCGGCTGATATCTGCTTCTATCTGGGCAAGCTGAGGTTGACGAAGAACAAGTGTTAAATCCTCCTCAGACAAACTTTGCCCTGAGAGGCGATATTCCAATTCAGCGGCACGTTGGCGGCCAATTTCTGCGCTATAGAGTGCCTGGTAACGTGCCAGCGTCGCTTTGGATTCTTCGATTGCAAGTTGATGATCTCGAGCATCGATCTGAATCAATTCTTCACCTTTAGTCACAAAACCACCAGGAAGAAAGTGTGGCGGCAGTTTTGTGATCACCCCCTTAAGCTGGGACCGAAGATTCACTTTACGCTTTGCTTTGACTTCGCCGTGGGCAATGATTTGCGGTGATTCAGTGATCCATTCAGCCTGTGTAACTTCAACCAACCGGGCGGGAGGGTTGGCGACAGGGGCTCGCCGTTTAGGTTTGCTGTCTAAAAAGCTGAGGGTTGCCATAGTACCACTAGCTAACACCAAGCAGGGAAGCACTATTTTGATCAGGCTGATAATCGGTTTTAATCGTCGATGAGCTGGATTATACGCGGTCATATTATGACGGTTCCCTGTCGTTTAACATGAGATCTCCGAGGCTAGAAATGGTGAGTAAGCCACCACCTGTTGCTTGGTAGACAGCAATACGACGACTATAAAGCTGCCGATGGCTGGTGAGTTTTCGTTGTTGTAATGTAAATAATTTTTCCTGAGCATTGAGTACGTCGAGATAGCCTTGGGTGCCTTGCGAGTAGCGCACTAACTCGACTTCTAAGATGTGCCTTGCCTGTTGTACCTGGCGCTTTAAACTGTCCAGTTGTTCTTGCTGGCTTAACTCTTCAAGAATGCCAGTTTCAACTTCTTTAATGGCCGCTAATACGCCTTGGGTATAGTCGTAGAATGCTTCATCTGCATCGGCCTTTGCGCGTTTTTCTAGCGACTGCAGACGACCCCCCTGGAAAATAGGCACGCTGAGCTGCGCGCCGAGATCAAGTCGCCATAATTCAAAGATATCGCTCCAGCTCTCTGCATTTGAACTGCTTTTTGCCGTAAGCACTATATTGGGCAATTGTGCCGCTTGTGCTGAGGCGATCTGATGAAGCTTTGACTGATATTGATACCAGAAAGCACGGACATCAGGGCGGCGTTCGAGTAATTGTGCGGGTACGCCAGCATCAGGTAGTGGGGGGAAATAGGGCAAAGAGGTATATTGCCAGTTAATGGGTGCCGATGATGTACGGCCAAGTAAGACGTTAAGTTGCTTCTCAAAGATCTGTTGCTGTTTGATCGCTTTTTGGTGACTTGCCTGCAGGCTTTCTATCATCTGTTCTTGACGCCAAAGCGCACTGATGCTGCCTTGCCCGGTACGGTAACGGTGTAGCGTGATTTCAGCAATGGTGCGGGTATTGTCGAGTTGCTGGGTTAGAATAACCAATGATTGTTCTTGTTCGATGAGTTCAAACCAGATACGTGCAATGTTGCCGGCTAAGGCGAGCCCTGCCGCTTGCAATCGTTCTTCGCTGGCGAGCAGGTTGTACTCTGCAGCTTCGGCTTCGTAGCGGTTTTTCCCCCAGATGTCGAATTCCCATCGCGCTTTTAGTCCGGCTTCGACATCGGTGAAGCTTCGTACCTCTTGATTTTCCGTAAAACGCCCTTTCTGATAGTCATTATCAAGTGTGGCATTGAGTTCCGGGTAACGTTTTGCAGTATCGATCCCTGCTTGTGCGGCTGCGCGGTACATTCTTGCCTGAGCTGATTTAAGGGTAAAATTATCACTGAGCGCTTCCGCAATCAGCATATTGAGTTGTGGATCGTTGAACTCTTGCCACCAGTGGTTGGAATGCGTGTGAGAACCTGAAACTGAAAACTGCTCTGCGACATCAGGCTTGACGGGTTCGGTGAGTTGCACGCAACCAGTTAGTAGAATAGCGCTAATAGAGGCGAATAACCGACATGAGTAATGTAGCCAGTGTGGCATTTTTTACCTTTCCTGAAAGGGGATGAAAATTGAAGGCACTGATTAATTGTGTTTTTTCATCATTTAGAATTATATACAAGTCAATATAAACGTTTCGACAGGTGTTGCATGGAATATACCTAAAATAGTTATGCCGTTCAACATGGGATTTTGCACAACTTTAACGTTGCAATAAGCTTTTGGTAGAAACTGTGAATCAGGCCGGTTTTCAAGCCACTTATTAAGTAACGCCAGCCCCATAGCGAATGGAGCTGGCGAATTAGGTTGGCTTAAAAAGGAGTGAGCATGATTTACAGCTTTTGAGCTGGTTTAGACTCGAAGTAATTATTATTCTTGTTGAAGAACTCCATGCCTAAGTGTTCCGGAAGCGCAGCGAGACCAAACAGGAAGGTAGAAAAATCCACCCCTTCAGCAGCATTTGCTCGCCACTCTGGGGAGTCATAACTATAACGCCACAGAATTTCATAACCACCTTGCAACTCGTAACGGGCATTAATGCTGTTGTCACGATAGGTTGCAATTAAATTGCTTTTAGCGCGTTCAGAATAGGGGATGAAACCGGCCATAATATGGGGAGAAACCATCATATTTATGTTGAACTGTCGTTCACCGTCAAAGTGAAAGCGGTCTACACAGTAACCATTAGGACAAGCACCCGCACCACTGCCCCATTCATATTCTTCAAGACCGTCAATATCCTGCTCTCGCCACCAAGTGTAATCGACTGTAGCGGCATTAACTGACGCCGCTTGATATTCTTCAGAGCTTGAATAGTCGTGAATCAGATAGTTATTGAACAGGAAGTTAAACTGAGAGGTAAACCATTTCTTGCCCTCTGACAGCATAGGGATACCATCGTAGTCGGCGATTGGTAAGTTTTCAGTCGTGGCATACCATTTGTCCCAGAAAGCGACTGGCGCTGAATTTTTTCCGGGACCAAAATCCAGAGCTTGCTGTTTCGCAATAGAGGCAACCAGCATATATTCATTATAAGTTTTGGTTGCATATTCTTTAAAGCTGCCATCGTGGTTCTGGGCGAGGTAAATCAGCCCTTTATCGACATTAGCGATATAGTCAGTTAAATCGGTTTTGCGGTAAAGTTCGTCTGCCAAAGCAGCAATTTCTTTGTTATCGCTGAAGTAGCGTTTGGCAAAAAGAGCGCCGCTCAACATAATGGCACTGTCTATAGGACTCCAGTCATCGCCGACCGCTTCACCTGTTTGAGTATTGTAGAAATGGATATACGTATTTGTTTTGTTTTGAGGGACACTGATCTTCGGATCTTTACCGGCCAACATCCTAAGAGTTTGCAAAGTCATTTGCTCTGCTTCAGGTTCCCAGCCGTTTTTATGACCAATTGTTAGTGCGATTAGCCCCATACCTGAGTTTGCAATAGAGCCAACGTAACTGCGCTCCCCATTAAAGAATAACTTATCCTCATAAGAGCCATTTTCATTACGAGCTTGCTGCCAATACGCATAGCTACCACGGTATAACGTTTGAATAACCTCTTCGTCACTTTTTGTTGCCTGGGCTGCAGTTGCTAACGGGAAAAGAGCTGCTCCCAAGAGCAAAGATGCTATTGTTTTTTTCATGAAAATTCCTTTATACACAGCTAGTTATTCGGTTCTTGACACCAAACACATAAGAAAACATTTAAGTTATTAGATGACTAGGGCGATCGCTTACCTATACTAATTATCAACTCAATATAAACGTTTCTACAGAATATACAATAGTCTCTGCAGCATTGAGTAAGTCCAGGTAATAGGAATGGATGTAAGATCAAAAAAACACAAAAAAAGCACCACAGGCATAAACCTATGGTGCTGAGATAGAACCAGGAATAGAAAGATCTTAGAAACCAAGGCTCACACCAAGCTTAGCAGTAATGCCTTCTTTATCTTCACCATAGTATAAGCCAGCCTCGTGAAACTTGACCATTTCATAGCCTACGTTAGCCACAACCTTGACATACTTGTTGAAAGGATAGTTGTTGTTAAAGTTGATTTTGACAGTCTCAGTCCCGGCTAATAATTTGTTCGATTCATTGTAGTTATATGGCACACTCAGCTCGGAAACAATCCCTTTCCAGTGCTTTAATCGAACTGACGGTTTAATAGCAAAGGCACGTCTGCGCTGAAGAGGGTCTGAGTTATCAACATTGCCGTTACGAGTAAGTTCCAGGCCAAAGTTAGCGCGTGAGTTATATCGGTATGTGTAATTGGCTTTCATTTCGAAGGTATCAAACTCTTTTTCTCTGGTTTGCGTTGCACCTAAGTATGTTTCAACTTTATTCCTAGAATAGGTAAAAGTGGTGCTCAGATAATTCTTACCGTAAGTAAACTGCGCGCCAGGTCTGAATTTTAGCTCTGTTGTCGTACCATTATCTGGTCGAGACTGATGCATATAAACAGGTTCGGCAAAAAAGCTGAATCTATGGTTTACCCACTGCTCATAACGAGGTGCAATCGTATAGTTAGTACGTGTAGCAGATGTATTTTGCAGGTTACCTGTTGTAGCCCTGGATTGGCTTAGGACATAACGAAGACGGAAATTGGGATGAATCCTGGTAGAGCCATCAGCCACAATATATTTAATATTTTCCGAAGCTGGCCTGGTATCTGAAACGCCTTCAGCATACTCCATACCCGTGAAAAAGGACGTACGTTTAGGTACCTTGAACGATGGTAAATCTTCTTTACTTTGAACCTGGATTGTATCGACGTCATCATCCATAACAAGTATATCAGCGGTTGCGACAGTACTTGTCGAGAGGACAAGAGATCCAAGGATAACAGGTAATAATTTATTCATACTAATTCCGTCTATTTTTTCTACTGTAGGGACCAATAGGGGCCAAACACAATTCCGCATTACCGTTAGTTTTCTCATCAATGCCGTCACATCACACTACGTCCTTCAAGTAATGATGCTATTAAAACAAAATACTTGTATCTCCTGGTAGAGATGACCTCATTGCATAAAACGAAAAGTAACAGTCCAATATGATTACTCGATTTTCAAAATCAGGATAAACGTTTCGACTGGGGTGTTCAATCCGCAATATTTATAGTGTAAACCATTGTAAAGCGCTCCAGGCAGCGTGGTCTCTGGGTTTGCGAGCAAAAATGTACTTCAATGGAATTTACATTTATATGAACCACATCACATCTATACACACTCATTCGTTAAAGTATGCCATTTTGTTTAGTAATTGACCGTTATTATGTTGCGGCGGCATGAAGTGATGTAAGTCTATGAAATTAAACGCATACTAGTGTGGGGAGAAAGTAGATTTATTGCCCATCACTAGGTAAAGAACTGAAAAATATAAAAAAGAGAGAGTTCTTAGAGCTCTTTGCAGGCCAAAGAATCAGGCTGGCTGGCAGTAATGCTTGATTATAAATATTGCGTTCCAGGGCTGCGCATAATTGGGGTACGGTATGTATTCCATTCATTATCGCGTTAGTAGATACAAACTGGTGACCAGAGCGTGATGTCATGGCAAGTCCCTATACCAGTAAGCGATTCCTTTATGGGTTACTAGTGTATTCATCCAATTTGGTGATGTTTAGCGAAGTGTTATAACGTACATTTTCTGATTTATGTCACAGACTTTAACAAAATACCTTTGTTGGCCAAGGTTTGGTTGCACGCCATATTGAATAGGTTTAATAACTGCGCTATTGTTTCCGTCAATAGAAACGTTTCAATTGCTAGATTGATAAAGGGACATACAACGTGAAGAAACTACTGATAACGCTTACTGCAGTATTTGGTCTATTAGGCTCAATGTCAGCCTTTGCCGCAGCTGAACTTAACGCTGCAGATATAAAGCGTATTGATAAAGAAGTCACCTCGATGGTTGAGTTTTTGAATCTTAGCGATTCGGAAGGACAAACAATTATTGAATTGAAAAAGGGACTCACCCTAAACAATAGAGAAGCGGTATCTAAGTTCGGTCGTGGTTCCGCTGAGTTTAAGAAAGCAAGAAAACAGATAATGAAAGCCTATCAAGCAAAATTATACAAAATAGTTACTAGAGAAGAATTGAAAGGCTGGCAAAAAGCTAAGCGTGGCTAGTAATTATATCTATAGAAAGTTTTTAAGGGAGTTTATTCTGATGAACATTAATAAAAAGTACTTGGCGCTTCTAATCACAGCTGTACTCGGCCTGTCTGGTTGCGTTGAGGATGCTCCGAATACGGGCGGCGAAGGCAATACCGGTAATCCTACTCAGCCAACAAACCCAACAGACCCAACAGATCCTACGAACCCAACAGATCCAACGGACCCGACAGATCCTACGGACCCGACAGATCCTACGGACCCGACAGATCCAACGGACCCACCAACAGATCCTTGTGAAGGCAATACCGACCCTTCTGCAGATGTTGTTCTGTACGGTACGTGTTCAGATGATTCCTTCATTCTAGAGGCAAAAGACGTGAGTGGTCATGCGCAAATCACTGATAATAGTGGTATTAGCCTTGATAATATTCAGGTATCCGGTGACTTTGAGAACAAAAGTGCGCTAACCGTTGCTGCAACAAACAGTGATAACACCGAACTTTTGATGACCACCACTTCTGCTCCGGATCTCTCTCTGTCAGAAGATGAAGGCAAAGGCATCTTGCAATTTAGCGTGAAAGTAAATAGCTATGAAAAGCTATCTGATGCAGACGCTCCAAATCCTGTAACCGTAACGTTACAGTCAAAGAATGGCGAAATCGCGACAGTTGATATCACCAGTGCAATGGCTGCATATCTTGGTGCCAAGGATGCTCCGGATGCCAATGAAAGTCAGCTAGTTAAAATTCCTCTATCTTGCTTTAAATCGGATACAGACCCCGCCGCTGATGTTGATTTTACCGAAATTGAGCAACCATTTTCGTTGCAGATGACATCAGATATTAACTATGACATCAGCGAGATCCAGTTTAAGGGTACTGCTGGCGGCGATAAGCCTGGCATTAATTTAGTGATGGAATGTGACCCGTCGGGTAAGAAGGACGTTGTGACTACTGTTGAGTCTATCGTTAACCAGGCTATTACGGCTACTACGGATCCTCTTACAGGTGACATACTTACAGCAGCAGAAACTGGTTGGGGTCCTCATAAGAACTCAGGAGGCTCTAAAATATTTTTGGAGGCCCCTGATTCGTTACCAGAACTTAAGGATAACGGGATTATTTTCACTGGCATTTTATCATCAGCACCTGCAGGTGGTAAAACTTACTTACCGTTTCTCATGAAAGCGACGGATACTGTGAAAGATTTTAGCCAATATATGGAACACGGTGAGCTTCAGTTCTATCTATATATTGAAACCGATAGTGTTATGGACCACCCGACAGACAACTTGATGGTGAAAATAGATACGCCAACTAAGAAAGATAAAGAGGCTCCTGGCAACTATCCTTACCCGACTTCGCAACTGGTTACCATGGCACGTGCTGATTATCCCGTTGGTGAGTTTCATAAAGTAAGACTCCCACTGAGAGATTTTTTCACCAACAAGCTAGATGGTAGTATTGATATTAACGCGCTGCAGGTTGTCAAAAAAATAACTTTCTTCCCTGAAATTGTTGATGACAGTGAATTTACACCTGCAGGCATGCAGTACTATGTCGCTGATGTAAAACTGGTTATGAATCCAACGCCTGAAGCACCTGCATCAGAATAACATCATAAAACCTCTAGCCCCCCTAAAGCCAATCTACCTCGGTGATTGGCTTTAGGGATTACATATAAAGTATTAATTCTTCTAGGACTAGTATGACTTTACCATCCTTTAAAAAGTGTACAATGGCAACTGCATTCACAGCCGCTATTGTCGCAGCTCAGCCGGTCCTCGCCGACTCGGCAAAATTTCCTATGGTAGACGGGCATCGTGCACCCAACGTGGTAGTTCTTTTTGCCGATGACTTGGGTTACGCCGATGCAGGCTTTCAAAATCTCAGCAAAGATGTCGTTACACCAAATCTGGATCAGTTAGCTCAAGCGGGTGCAATTTTAACCACGGGTTATGTCTCAGCAC
The DNA here is from genome assembly GCF_050337085.1 of Photobacterium sagamiensis. Lineage (NCBI taxonomy): Bacteria > Pseudomonadati > Pseudomonadota > Gammaproteobacteria > Vibrionales > Vibrionaceae > Photobacterium > Photobacterium sagamiensis. Next base: position 66,355 of record NZ_JAKJSP010000020.1, read on the forward strand.
CGGTATGTGGTCCTTCACGTGCAGGTATGCTGACCGGTCGCTACCAAGAGCGCTTTGGCTACCACGGCAATACGGCACCCTATGTACTGGAAGAAGGAATTGTACAAGGTCTTCCTTTAGACATCCCTACGATTGGTAACCGTTTTCAAGATGCTGGCTACACAACAGGTATGATCGGCAAATATCACGATGGTGATCCGAAGGAATACTGGCCTCACAATCGCGGTTTTGATGAGTTCTACGGTTTTAACAATGGTGCTGCCAACTACTTTGTCGGACCAATAAACCTTAAAAACGCAGAAGAGAAACCTAACTCTTCTATTTATCGAAACGATAAGTTGGTTGAACCTTTTGATGATTACCTAACCGACAAGTTTGGCTCTGAAGCGGTTAACTTTATTGAAAGCCATAAAGATGATCCTTTCTTCCTTTATGTTCCATTCAACGCTATTCATGGCCCTTTGCAAGCTATTGAGAAAGATCTGGCGCGCTTTGATCATATTAAAGATAAGAAGCGTCGTACGTCTTTGGCTATGAACTACAATATGGACAAAAATATTGGCCATATCTTAGACAAGCTAAAAGAACACAAGTTGATGGAAGATACCATTATCATCTTCTTGTCTGATAATGGTGGCAAGCCTAAAGGCAATGCCTCATATAACAAGCCACTGCGCGGTCAGAAAAATACCTTGTGGGACGGTGGTATCCGTATTCCGTTCACTGTGACGTGGAAAGGTAAAATTCCTGCCGGACAACATATCGACGATCCTGTCATCTCTCTTGATATCCTGCCAACGGTTCTGAAGGCTGCTGGTGCAGATATTAAGGACTGGGACATGAACGGGGTAGATATCATGCCGCGATTAACCGGTAAAGTTGATCAGTTAGATAACCGTTTCATGTATTGGGACGTGTCAACTAAAGCTGCTATTCGCGATAATGACTGGAAACTGGTCATGCCAAACATTACGGCTAAAAAGCCACAGGTTCAGTTATTTAAAATCAGTGAAGACATCAGCGAGTCGAATGATTTGGTCAAGAAACATCCTGAACAAGTCGAACGCCTGATGCAGGAATTTAAGAATTGGCAATCTCAGAATGAACCTGCGAAATGGGGATGGAACAAGAAGAAATTCCCTTATGTTACCGAAGGCTTTCGGGGTAAAAAGTAATACTTACACTTAATGTATTATAAATACCAGAGGAAGGACTCTCTGGTATTTATTCTTTAGACAATTAAATAGTTTAAATGATTCCTTTCATCTATAACTTCCTAGTTTGAATTGATCACAATGATATTATAAATATTTTCACATGTTCAGATTTTTTTGGGTGAATTATGAATAGATTAACTTTCAAAGTTAAGATTTTCGCGATATTTTTTTCCGTTATATTAGTTACTCTTGCCGCCTCATACTTTAGTGTGAATCATTATGTAAGTAGTTATATTTATAAAACTGACACAGATAATGTCAATAAAGATATAGATTTTATTACAACCAAAATAACGGATGAACTTAATTATAAAATATCGCTTGCAGAATCACTGAATTCATTAATGTTTACCTTGGTTCAAATTAGAGATATTTCTGCTGATTACGGTTTCACCAACGCCGTGAAAGTTATCGGCGATCGTGTTTTTACTGCTGATGGTTTGATGGAAGATGAAGGTGTTGCACAGCAGTACATCGATATAATGAACAAAAGCAATGGTGATGTAATTGTAAGTGACGTTTTTATGGAAGACGACATACCGATGGTTTACATTACTGTCAATCGTAGTGAAAATATTGCCGATATCTTTTATTTAGACGTTGAAGATATTGTTTACTACCTCGATGATCTTGCTTTTGATGGCATGTTCATACAGCTGGAAGATGGCGCAGAGACTGTTCTTTTTTCAAATCAAATGGCTTCTGACACACCCGTAGTGCGAATACCGATCGACCTTAAAGGTAAACAATGGTTCGTGACCGGATTTATGGATAAGGCATATGCGGAATATAATACCAAAGAATTGAATAATGCGATTACTATTGCTCTGGTCATTGCCGCAATAGTTATAACCCCTTTATGTCTATTTATATTAGTCTTAGCCTATAAACCCGTTATATCACTTCGAAATTTGATTTTAGAGTTAGCGAAAGGAAATGGTGACTTGACTCAACGCTTGGAAGTCAAGAATGAAGATGATTTTGGTAAAATATCTGATGGTATAAACCGCTTTATCATCAGCCTGCAGGCAATGATGTTTGAAATTTCAGAATCGACTGAAACGATTGGCAAGAGAATCATTCAATTAAATCAGCAGACAGATTCAAATCAATCGCTTTTAGTATCACATGCGCATGAAACAGAACAAATTGTTTCGGCTATAACTGAAATGAGTTCCAGCGCTAATTCCGTGACACAAAGTGCAGTCGAAGCGGCAAAGTTAACCCACAGTGCTGATATCGACGCACAAGAGTCCCGTCAAGTTGTTCAAAATGCTGTAGACAGTGTTTCAGCGCTTGTCGATCGAGTTGAACTCATGGCCCAATCGACTGCTTCAATGAGCCTGGATGTTGATAAAGTCGCAGTTATTCTTAGTGTTATCAGTGATATATCAAATCAGACAAATTTGTTGGCGCTAAATGCAGCCATCGAAGCAGCCCGCGCCGGCGAGCAAGGCCGAGGCTTTGCTGTTGTGGCAGATGAAGTTAGATCCCTTGCTGCCAGAACACAAAATAGTACCGAAGAAATTACCGAAATGTTAGAACGGCTAAAAAACGGTACGAAAAATATGGTCGAATCCATGGAAGAAACAAAAGAAAGTTGCCAATCGGCTGCGAGCAATACCGGTTTGGTGACGTCTTCGCTGGATGTCATGGTACAAAAAATTGTCAAAGTTGGTGAACTTAATGATCATATTGCCACAGCGGCGCAAGAGCAAAATACAGTAACCGATGAGATCACACGCAATATTCTGACCATTCAAACTATGATCGAAGAATTAAAAGCGAATGGAAATTCAACGACAGAAAGTACACAGCAATTAAATGCCAGTAATCACCAACTGGAATCGTTGGTCGGTCAATTTCGATTAAGCTGAGGTACTGTCAAGATATCAAGCCCAGAGCTGTATATTTGAGCCACCAGTATGGCATCACAGAAGTTTTAACGAGTTCAGTCACCAAACATCGTCATTCCGTAAAGTGAGGAACGAACTTATACGGAATCTAAGGAACACGCGGTGAGAGCTGGATCCCGGATATCTCGTACCTCGATTCCGGGATGACGTATTTAGGTGATTCAACTTTTCATAATTTATGTGAAAGAGTACTAGTATGGCATCGCAGAAGTTTTAACGAGTTCAGTCACCAAACATCGTCATTCCGTAAAGTGAGGAACGAACTTATACGGAATCTAAGGAACACGCGGTGAGAGCTGGATCCCGGATATCTCGTACCTCGATTCCGGGATGACGTATTTAGGTGATTCAACTTTTTATAATTTATGTGAAAGGGTACTAGTATGGCATCGCAGAAGTTTTGACGAGTTCAGTCACCAAACATCGTCATTCCGTAAAGTGAGGAACGAACTTATACGGAATCTAAGGAACACGCGGTGAGAGCTGGATCCCGGATATCTCGTACCTCGATTCCGGGATGACGTGTCTAGGTGTTTCAACTATTCATAAGTTAAGTGAAAGAGTACTAGCAATTATGGAGTGATGTAATGTGTAAAATAAAAACGTTAGTAGCACCAACACCTGAAGTGTTGCTAGCTTTTTTACAAAACAGACTCGAGTGCGAATATTATATTTATTGCCAATTCAGTGCGGATTTATCTCCAGGTAAGGGGATGCTCAGAGAAGCAATTGGTATTGAATTCCAGCCTGCAGATTCTTAATTTTAAACTTACTGGCTATGATCGCAAGCCGTTGATTTATTGTGTTGCTGGCTTTTATTGAGTTGAGAGCCAAAGTTCGGTTATTGCATACAGTTATAATGAAATAAACTAGGAAAACTAAAGATGAAAAAACTTACAGTAGCCCTTTTGCTATCGTTAGGGGCAGCAGGTATAGCACAGGCTGAGACCGCGCCAAAAAATATTATTATGGTTGTCGGTGATGGCATGGGACCAGCCCACACTGCAGCCTACCGCTATTTCAAAGACGATCCGGCAACCGTAGAGATTGAACAAACTGTATTTGACCGTCATTTCGTTGGCCGCGCCAGCACGTATCCGGCCCGTACTCAGGGGCTCGTAACGGATAGTGCTGCATCGGGCACTGCATTAGCTACCGGCTATAAGACTTACAATGGTGCTATCGGGTTAGACAACGATAAAAACCCAGTACAAAGCGTATTGGAGTATGCTAAGTCCATTGGCAAGTCAACGGGCCTTGTCGTGACATCACAGATCAATCATGCGACACCAGCCAGCTACGTTGCTCATGTAAAGAAGCGTAAAATGTATAACGAAATTGCAGATAGCTACTTCGACGACAAAATCAACGGTGAATTTAAAGTCGATCTGATGCTCGGCGGTGGTTGGAAATACTTCATTCGTAAAGACCGAGACATCGCCCAGGAATTTAAGGACGCCGGGTATCAGTATATTGACAGCTACGATCAGCTGTCTCAGATCAATAAGGATCAAGTCCTAGGTCTTTTCGCCAATGACGGACTACCGGCAGCCCTGGATGACAAGCAGCCAGAGCGATTAAAAACCATGGTTACTGCCGCCGTTGATCGTTTGGAGCGTAACGAAAAAGGATATTTCTTGTTAATTGAAGCCTCTCAGATCGATTGGGCGAGTCATGCCAATGATGTTGCTTCTGCGATGGCTGAAATGGATGACTTAAATAGTACCGTAGAGTGGCTTGAAGGGTATGTGGCGAACAATTCCGATACGTTAGTTGTAGTGACTGCTGATCATAATACCGGTGGTATGACAATGGGGGCAAAAGGAGGTGGTTACCGTTGGGAACCGCAATACCTTCGTAATCTGTCAGCGTCGACCAAAACCATAGCTAATCAACAAATTAAGAATGGCTATGACCCTGAGGAAATTAACAAACAGCTCGGTTTTGAATTAAACAAAGATGAAATCAGTTTGGTGAAAAAAGCGCATGCTAAGGATAAAAAGCAGCTCTTTAAAGCGCTCAAGAGCGTTATTGACAAACGCACCAATACTGGCTGGACGACAAGTGGCCATACTGGTATCGATGTTCCTGTTTTTGCCTTTGGTGCAGGCAAAGATAAATATGCGGGGCAAATTGACAATACCGATATTGCTAAGAACATTTTCAAGCAATTAGGAAAATAACCCGGATTACAAAACGGTAATTTGATGAATATGGCATATGTGCTGTTAATGGTGCATGTGCCTTTTCTATATAACCCAGTAATATATTGGTATGCACATGAAAAATATTCCTTTTTTGATTGTCCTTTTTTTTCTTTTCCCGCTCGCGGTTTCCGCAAAAATATTGCCAGATCAAACGATCACCTACAAAACCATAAATGACGACTCTCTGAAACTTCATGTATTCAACCCACCGGATCACAAAGTGTCTGAGCGTAAACCTGCCATCGTTTTTTTCTTTGGAGGTGGGTGGACTGGCGGCAAGCCTGCACAATTCTACAAACAAAGCGAATATCTAGCCTCGCGGGGAATGGTCGCTATTTCTGCTGAATACCGAATAAAAAACAAGCATAACACTTCACCTAAGGAAGCAGTGACGGATGGGAAATCAGCTATTCGTTGGGTGCGATTGCACGCAGACGAGTTGGGTATTGATCCGAAAAAGATAGCCGCAGGCGGTGGTTCGGCTGGTGGTCATGTGGCCGCTGCTACAGCGACACTTAAGCGTTTTGATGAAGAGGGAGAGGATGCCTCAATCAGTTCTCGTCCGAACGCATTAGTCCTATTCAATCCTGTTTTCGATAATGGTCCGGGAGGCTATGGTTATGACCGCGTCAAGGAGTATTGGGAGGAATTCTCGCCAATGCACAATATTGGGACGGATACACCTCCGACTATTGTGTTCCTTGGCTCCAAGGACAAGCTGATCCCTGTTGCTACTGCAGAGGAGTATAAGAAAAGAATGGAAGTAAAGGGCATGCGTTGCGATTTGCATATATACAAAGACCAATCACATGGCTTTTTTAACAGAGCAAAGTATAACGAGACAGTACGTGAGGCGGATAAGTTTTTAGTTTCGCTAGGCTATCTGAAAGGCCAACCAACGTTATAAAGTAAAATAGACACGCAACGATTGGTTGATTGCTGCGTTACTATGAGCGGGATTTCTCCCGCTCTTCATTCATCAAGATTGCTCACCATTTTTCAACCACAAATTTAAACATCATCTTTCTATTTCTAAGCTGCTATTTGCTTAGCGTTCTGAGCTAGATGCTTTAGGACGTCCGCACAATAATCCAGCTCGGCGGTATGGTGATAAATCTCGCGGGACATGGATAGATACTCGACAGGGCAATCTTCTCTTATCATTTTTGTTTTAATCAATAGAATCTGTTCTTTAAGCTGTTCTGTGAGAGTTTCAAAATATTTTTTGTTGCCAGAATTAATCATAACCGTGCGGATACTGTGCGCCGGAGAAATGACTGGAGTTGTGTTTTTTGCAGCGTCTTCAATAGCAGCTCGACCAGCAGCCGTGATTGAATACGGTTTACGGTTTGGCTTGCTTACTTGCCGGACGGTTGTGAACGTAACCAGCCCCAAATTATCAAGCTTTATCAGTTCACGATATATTTGTTGATGAGATGAACGCCATACGTGGCTTTTTGACATAGCCTGAGTTAATTCATAGCCCGTTGCGTTTCCATTCAGCAGCGAAAATAAAATGTGCATCGCTAGATTATTTAACTTCATTTTGCTCTCCTTTTATCAACTTTGTGTCGGTGTTAACAAGGTAAACAAGGAGCCATCCTCCAGGTTTCTTCGTTAACTTATTTACTTGACTCTGTTAGCTAGTGATAGGAGCGTGAATATGAATGCTTGAATAAGAATTAACAGTGGAATGGTGTGAAGAATAAGTGCCAGGGGGTTCATTCCCTGGCACTTATTCAATTTATTAAATTAGTTTCTACCACGCCAGTCATTGCTGTATGGGAAGAGGTTCTTATTCCATCCCCACTTAGGCTCTTCGTTCTGAGAACTCCATTCATTAAACGCATTCTTTAGTCGTTCAACTTGTTCTGGGTATTTGCTTGCCAGGTTTTGGGATTCGCCAATATCTTCACTGATCTTAAATAGCTGATACTCTTTTTCTTTTTTCGTAATGTCAGGCATGACCAGTTTCCAATCATTGTCGCGGACTGCAGCTTGGCGTGGCATATGCCAGAATAAGTAGCGGTCTTCTAATTTCTCTACTTTACCAGTCAGAAGCGGCATCAGGTCAACACCGTCCAGGTTCCAGCTAGCTTCAACATCAGCACCTACGGCTGACATTACGGTTGGCAGGATATCAAGTGAGATAATCGGATCGTTGATCTGCTGTCCGGCAGGAATTTTACCTTTCCAAGTAATCGTGAACGGAATACGGATGCCGCCGTCCCATACGGTTACTTTCTCGTCACGCAGAGGGTAGTTATAAGATTCATTTCCATGATTGCCTTTGAACTTGCCGCCATTGTCAGACAGGAAGATAATCATGGTATCTTCCATCAGCTTGTTCTCTTCCAGCTTGGCAATAATACGACCAATGTTATGGTCCATATTGTAGTTCATAGCGACAGAAAGACGGCGTTTTTCGTTTTTAATATGATCGAAGCGAGCCAGATCTTCTTCTACTGCTTGTAAAGGACCATGGATGGCATTGAAAGGTACATAAAGGAAGAAAGGTTCGTTTTTATTTCTTTCGATGAAATTAACGGCTTCGGAGCCAAACCTATCGGTCAAGTACTCATCAAATGGTTCAACCAGTTCATCGTTGCGATAAATAGATGAAAAAGGTGTGTTCTTGGCGTTTCTGGTATTCCTAGCGCCTACGAAGTAGTCGGCTGCACCATTATTAAAACCAAAGAATTCGTCAAAACCGCGGTTATGAGGCCAAAATTTCTTTGGATCACCATCGTGCCACTTACCTATTAAAGCAGTCTTGTAGCCCGCATCTTGAAAGCGATGACCAATCGTTGGGATATCAACAGGAACGCCTTGTTCAATACCTTCCTCCCGGATAAAAGGACCAACATTGTCATGAGCACCAAAGCGTTGCTGATAACGACCAGTATTCATCCCTGCTCGTGACGGGCCACATACAGGTGCTGTCACATAGCCTGCAGAGAAAATAGCACCATCTTCGGCCAGGCGATCCAGGTTAGGCGTTCTGACATCTTTACTGATGTTCTGAAAACCAGCATCTGAATAACCCATGTCATCAGCAAAAATTAGTACAACATTGGGTTGGCGCTGTTCGTTGGGGGAAGTGGATTGAGCTGACTTCGCTAGAGCTGGCTGCATGCCAGCTACAGTAACAGCAACCGAACATGCAGCTGCAAGCACACTGGTTTTAAAAGATGGTAACTTCATTCGTTTCCTCTGTGTGTTGTGTTTTGAGTAAAGCATCAAATTCAGTGAAAAAATCAGTAATGGTTGGAGCGAATGGCAGACATTTTTACCTGATTTCGATATAGAACAAGCCGTATATGTATAAACGTTTCACTTTATGTGATTATTAACGCTAAATATGATTCTTGTAATGAATTTTCTGCCTGATATCGGCTTAAAACAATAGATTATCAGTAAATAATGATGCTGATATTGAATTTTGTGACTTGAGTCAAGCTGGTGGAGATTTTGTCCTACACCAATTATTCCATGTCTATTTGACACTTTTTTATGGTTGTTTTTTACTTTATCCCATGATTATAATAATATCAATAGAAACGTTTCGGCGATGTCTCCCATTCACAATCCTAAGCAGGAAAAACGAATGAAACCACTGATGGTCAAGCTAAAACATGATGCACCCAAAGAGCAGTTCCAACGCCTTACCCTACAAGAATGCCTTTATAATGAAAGGAATCATGAACAATGAGATTAAAGCATATATCTACACTTATACTCTCAGTGTTGATCGCTGGCTGTAACGGTTCTTCCGCGACACCGGCTAATAGCTCCAATCCCACTTTGCCAAAACAGCCAGCCGCTGAAAAAGAATTTCCTGCTGAACCCAATGTTAATTCATGGAGTAATGGCAGTGAATCTGACTTGGTGGCGGCAGCTCGGTACGCGGGTTTATATGCGGTAGCTGAGAGAACGTCAGATAGTATTGAGCTGTTTGATGTTCACCAGAATAAAATAGCAAAAATTACCGTCGATGATCTGCTAGCAGTGTTGCCTGCCGGCTCAAATATTGGCGGTGATGCTTTAGGACCGGTAGGGCTCGCTTTTTCTGCTTCCGGTCGCCTGCTTTACATTAATGTTGCCAGAGAAAAAAAAGGATCAATATTAAAATTTAATACCAATACAAAGGCGCTGACCTCTTTTGTTGACTATCTTGATCTCGCGACCCACCCGGAGACTGGTAACCTGGGCTTAGTCCATAATGAAGGTGAATTATGGGTAGGCACCGGAAATGGTCAAATCCTGCGCTATCAGGCAGAGCGAAATGATGAAGTCGGCAAGATGCTGTCCAGCTACGATCTGGATGGAAAGAGTGTTAGGGATATAACCATCGATAGTGCTGATGACAAAGGTTACATTAGTACCTCGCAAAGCCTTTACCGACTGAACACTACCTCCTCATCCATAGAACATCTTATCGATATTGAAGGCCTGAAAGGTTCATCTTTCGGTCGTACCTATGGGGCAGAGGATCAGGGCGGACTCTATCTTCTGTCAGAAGATACACCGACTGACGACCGATTGCTTTTTATTCCGACTGAACAGCTTCGTCAACATGACAGTGTTACGCCTCAGCTATATACAAAGATAGATATAACTTCCGATATTGCGGCAACCGCGGATGGACGTATGCTTCTTGCTGGTGATAACAGCGGGGTCATGAATGATAACTCGGATCAACGGCTCAGTTACGACGAGTGGCTAAGAGACGAATACGAACAGTACATGACTTACTTCCGGACTTTACTCTGGCCTGACGGGCATAGAGAAGGCTGGGTGGTTGGCTCTGATGCAAATCCCGATAAAAAGCGATACAAGACTGTGAGCACCGGCGGAGCAGCCTGGACAATACTTGCTTTGATCACTGATGAGGTGATGTTTGAGCGCTCTGCTGAGCAGGAGATAGAGTTGATTTTGACTCGCCATGCCGGCTTGCACCCTGACGGAATTGTTCCGGAAATCACGGTTGATGGCTTATTTTTTACCAGTTATGAATCAGATACCGGTAAAGGGATCGCGACTGCAGCGAGCGGTAGAAAAGATACAGCCTCTATCTATACCACGGCAAAAATGGTCCATGCCGCTATTCGGGCCAAAGAGCAGTATCCCGACAATGAAAAGATCATAGCCGCTGCAGATAAAATCATAGGTCAGCAAAAAAACTATGCCGACTATTTACGCAGTTATGCGCAAGTTGAACAGCGAGCGACGATATATGGGCCTTTAGGACGTGACACACTGAACACCGCCAAGCCATACCAAGAGGCATACCTCTTTGCCGAACTTGCGCCTATTTTTGACCCGATGGCATATTGGGCTTACGAGGACTGGTGGAAACATCGGGAAAACCATCGCTATTTAAGGACCTGGCTTGATACGGAACCCGTGATAAAATTTAATCAATCCTCTTTTGTTGAGCTGTATGGGCATACCCTGTTCAAGGATCGCCGTCAAAGCGAGGGTTGGAGAGAGAATTTTAATAATTTTTATTCCCACCAGGCAGCGTGGACCGACGATAATAATCCGGATTACCTAACAGCATTTTCCGCTGGCCCGACTGAAAGCGACGGTTATAACGCCGATAATATAAATGACCATCCGGGAACCATTACTCACTTCCCGGCTGTACTTGGCTTTGGTATGTACGGTGACAGTGCACCACTTGTTGGTGGCTATATGGCCTACCGGGACGGCCGCCGCCAGAGACTGCAAGGAACACCTGATGTCCCTGGCCCAGATGGTACACCTGGTGCAAATATGCTGACGCGTTATTCTAATGATAACCCTTTATGGCAGATGCAAAGAATAGGTATCCCTGACTCAGTGTTTGCTCTGTTTGGTCTGGCAGAGCACTTAACAGACAGCCTGGGCAATAAAGGGATTATTGATCGTAAGATTGCCAGGGACAGTACCCCTGATGATGTTCCGGCAAAACCTGGCTATGGCTTTGGTCCTTTTGACTTTGAATCAGACGGTGAGCTCGTCACTATTCCCAATGCAAGCTTCGATAATTCTTTGGAAGACTGGGAAAAAGTTCAGAGTGGTTTTGAGTTCTATGCGGTGACAGCTGATAAATCCATTGATGGACACAGTGCAGAAATTCGGAGTACCAAAAACACGTTATCCGACTTTGGTACGCTGCGTCAGACGCTGGACCTTTCTCATTTACCCACACCAACCCCACTCGTGTTGCGCGCAGAAGGAAAAATCCTGATGGCGTCTGCTGATGATAAGGCTTATCTTAAAATTCAGTGGGACAGCGATAATGATCCAAACAATGAAAACGTGTTTGTACCAGAACGTAGCAATATGATGAATAATGAGCACAGTGAGGTGGATTTTGAGCTCATTACCCGAAAACCTGTTGGTGCCAATTATATCCATGTCAGTTTTGAGGTAGAGCGAAATCTAAATGTAGCCCCTAAATATATGCGTTATGTTTTCGACAACCTGACTGTGCGTAGAATGGCGATTGAGCTAGACGATGCGGGTAGTGGTAACTGGATGCCGACAGACGGTAGCCAGGTCAGTGTCAATATTTCTGGTTCGGATATTAACTTTACCATGCCCATAGGGACGCCTGGAAAGGACTATGCCGAGGTTTATCGCGATTATATTCTCGATCAGAATGACCCATTGAGTACACGTTATATTGTGACAGCCGATGCAACAACCTCTCATAAAGATGGATCTGAATTGACCGTCTATACCCAGATGTTCAGTGGTAATACTAAAGTCAGGGAAGAAGGGGGAGATGCGATCAGCTATAGCGTGACCGACCGTGAAATACATTATTCTGGCCGGCGTCTGGCTGAAGATGAAGGTATCGACAGGCTGCGGGTTATCTTCCGTTTTGCGCGTCCGGACAACAGTAGTGCAAACAAAGATCAGATAGCCACGGTTCGCAATATTTCTGTGATTAAACAAGACCCGGATTTGTAGCCGAGTAATACCAATTGGTATGAAAGACTCTAGTTTGGTAAAAAGCCCAGTTTCTATAAAAACTGGGCTTTTTTATGGTACTGAAAATAAAAAACTGAAACTCGAAAGGATCATCGGCAGGAAACGTCACTGCTGGTCAGACACGCTCGCAGCAATGGTTATAGCTACCCCTTAATTGCAAATGCACCCTGCTTGCGCAGTGCGTCATTCATGAACTGCATTTGATATGCAATCGCATTATTCCAGTAATCCCAGTTATGTTGCCCTTGACGTTCGGTGTAATCGTGCTTGATGTTCAATTGGAGCATTGTATTGTGGAGTTCTCGGTTAACATCTAAGAAAAAATCACCAACTCCGACTTCAAAGGAAATTGGAACGCGTGTATCGACTTTACCATCCATTTCGTATTCTTTAATTTTATGAAGATTATTTATGATCGCGTTTTGATGCCAAACTGTTTTATTCTCGTCGTACTTGCCGAGAACCTCCGAAATACCCCAGTTGTTAGGAAACGGTGTAAAGTCAACACCGCCAGAAATTGCGCCTATAGCTCCGAACGTATCAAGGTGATTAAAACCGATACTCATTGCACCAAATCCGCCCATGGATAAGCCGGTAATACCACGACCATCAACACGGTTGATAGTGTTGTAATTTGTATCAATGTAGTTAACGACATCTTTTGAAATATAAGTTGCGTAGTCAGAATTACTTTTGAGTTTTGAGTCTACATACCAGGAATCGCGGTTTCCATCGGGCATAACAATGATTATGTTATGGTGGTCAGCGAGGCTTTCAACGCCTGTCAGGTTGGTCCAGTCTCGATAATTACCACCGTGGCCGTGTAGTAAATAGACTACAGGGTAGCTTGTGGCTTCATTGTAAGAGCTCGGTAATACCACTGCTGCTTTGTTCTTAATGCCCGTTATAGGCGCATCAACCGTAACAGTTTCCATGGTGTAAGCAGAAGCTCCGAACGTTGTAAGTAAAGAGGCGGTTAGTAAAGTTTTACGTAACATGGCGTGTCCTTACACTATTTTCTATATGTGTGTGGGTTTGGGGTGAATTGCACTCAATATAAACGTTTCGATTTTGGTGTGCAACATCATTCCACCATTTGGATATAGCTTAGAGTTAAGATATAATCCTATTATATCAATGTGTTAGTTATTTTTAGGATGCGGTGGAAATCTCATTGAGTTGAGCTTGGTCACATTTACGACATGTTATCTGACATAACACATAGTTTATTAAGAAAAAGCAGCCCAAGCTTCCGTTCTATGGGGCAGAAACCAGAATGTATTGCAGCGGTGATATAGCGCTTGCTTAGATTTTTATGGCTGTTTTCAGCATGAACAGTTCCAGTCGGTGAATACTTACATTCTTGGGCTTACCGTTAGACTTCGCTAAGTCAGTACGCAGGCAACGCTAATGAAATAACCGTTATTCTTGAGTTGCTTGAATTGATGAACTATCGGAGTTCTGCCTCAGATAAAGATGGCACGTAAATAACTATTACCTGTTTATTATTAATAATCTTTTATTATGGTCGTCATATCTTATCTTATTGTTTTTAAAGTGTTTATCGGTTGCGCTTTCTAAGCGTGGTATGAGTTTTTAACTTAACAGGAAAGCCGTAATTGAAAGGGAAATATAATAAAAGTTTCAAATAATTGAAGTGAAACACCAAATTTACTTTTCCTTATTTTGGTTGTTTTTAAGTGGCAGTATGTGACGAAGCCATAAATAAAGTGCGGCCAGTTTACTGACGGTGACCATTTACTAACATCAAATGCATGAGCACATTCTGCTATGTTAATGTGGTTCTCCTCACTGATAGTAAGGGGGATTAAACGATTGAAATCACATATTCTATTAAAACATGATCATGCCGAGCACTTCCTTCATGCTTTGCATTGAACAAAGCAAATAACTACTGTATGTTTCAATTCTGTACACGAAACGTTTATATTGAAAGTTGGTTAGACAAAGGAACAGTCATTATGAGAAAATTTATTATTGTTTTTTCTGCTACTTCTGCTGTCCTGTTCACTTTACTGATTTCCTTTGCTCAGGCCGAACCTGATTCAACAGCTTTGCTACGAATCGACCTTGAAACAAGATTCGAGACAACTAACGTATAATGCGACACGAGCAATCATATAGGCAGAATCTTTCTATCGAGAACTCAGTTATGAAAAAAAACATGAAACATAATGTGAAAAAAATAGTACTTGCTACCTCTGCACTGATGGCTTTATCCGGCTGTCTTGATGACACTTTTGATTATGGCGGTAGTGGTAACAGTGGAACTACCCCTGGCCTTCCTGTAGGCGGTGAGGTCACTCAAATATATGGTGAAGGTTCAACTGGCGCCTTTGCAATGCAAGCCACTGATAAAGATGATGCCACCGCAGATGTTGACGGCCAAGAGAATTCAGCGCTTAGCAATATCCAAGTCATTGGTGATTACCAAAACCAAGGCGCTCTGAATGTTACAGTGACAGAGAGTGCTAAGGCATCAATTCAGCTTTTCAGCAATTCTGGTATTGACCTTGCTGCACCAAATAGTGATGGTGCCGGTACATTAATTTTTGATGTTAAGGTTAACGAACATACTAAAATCTCCGCAGATACCAGCAAAGTAAATCCTATTACTGTAACCTTACTCTCTGATGGTTCTCCCGAAGCATCTGTTGACATCACAAGCTCAATTAATGCATTCCTTGGTTCTCCAACTCAGTCTGTAAGACTTCCACTGAACTGTTTCTCAGACCAAGGCGTTGACTTTAGCAAGACCACTCAGCCATTTTCTATGAAAGTTAACTCTGATATTAATTTTGATATCAGCAATATCCGCTTTCAGGCCGAGTCTGGAGGGGACAAGCCGGGTTCCAACCTGGTCGTAGATTGTTACAAGCAGGAGAAGAAAGAAATTCTTACTGACGATATATCTACTGTTTTTGAATTTGATGGTGCCGCTAAAACAGGCTGGGCGAGATTTCAACCTACAACGGCTACTGGTTTAGACTTAGAACTTAGCGGTGTTCATTTCAAAGGCATTACTTCAGTTGCTACCGGCACAAAAAACTCTTTTCTGGGGCTTATACTGGATGAAGAGAAGTTGAAGGATCTCAGCCTGTACCTGGAGCACGGTAAACTGGAGTTTGACTTCTACGCAGACTCGAACAGTGCTACAGCCCATCCGACAGGAAACGTGATGGTTAAAATGGAAACGCCGAACAAACCTGATGCTGAAGGTCCAGCGCAAGGTGAATACGGTTACCCAACCTCACAACTTGTAGTTGCTCATAACTATAATAGCGATCCTTTGCAAGAGGTACGTAAAGTATCACTTCCACTGAAACAGTTCTTCACCAATACAGACGGTAATATTGACATCAACGCTCTGAAGTATGTCAAGAAAGTCGTCATCTTCCCAGAGCTAGTCGACAAAGCAGAGAATTACAATCCGGGTGGTATGACTTACTATGTGGCTGATGTAAAACTGGTTATGAATCCATAACAAATAGTAACTTTTACCTACTCTGACAGTTGCCGATATCTTTGGCGCAACTGTCAGATTAAAAACAACCTACCCTATTGGTTGTCTTGGTTTCGCGGCAGAGAGTGTCGCGAAGCCAATTAATTGCCCCATCATGTTGTTCCACTATCTGTAAAAAGCATGTTCAATGAATGTACCCACTTACCTACCAGTGTATTGTCATGCATCTATTCTGATTTTTTTGAAACCCATAGTTTGCGAATTAGATGTGGTTCAATGCGAGCTTTTTCGTCTGTGCCTTCGGTGAGTCGCATTCCTAATGCATGCTTCTCTGTTGGAAGGTTTAAATAAAGGAATGTTAGAGAATGAAACCGCAGTTTATTACATTAGGTGCCGGAGTATTATCACTGTCGGTGCTGATAGGAAGCTTGCTTCAACCTGCTTACGCCAAGGAAAGTGACGGGACGGCTCCGGAAGTTACGACGCTAAATATCCCATCTAAGCTCCCTTTTGTCGACCGGACTCAGTTTGCCATTCGGGGCGAAATTAATTATACGGTTCCTCTAGCCATTAATGACGGTCTTGAGGTCGATGATGCCCGCAAGTATGGCGATCTTGATGAGATAATGACTTTCCTTAACGAGATTGAAGAAAAGAATCAAAAGTTCCGTATCGGGAAGGATGTCCAGTTCAAGAAAGGGAAGGGGAAGAAAAGGGTACTTGGCAATATCGACAGTGTATTGATAGCCAAAGACGGCAAGCTGGTCTTGGAAGAATACTTTGCCGATGCCCGCCAGGATAAACTGCACTACCAGATGTCGATCACCAAGAGCATCGTGGCACACTGTATCGGAAAGGCTGTCGAGCTTGGTAAAATCGGTAGCGAAAATGATCGCATTTTAGATTATCTTCCGGAAGTTGATCGCTCAAAGGTTGCGAGGGGCGTTGATTCACTGACTATCAAAGATCTGCTGACCATGAACTCGGGTATCCGTTTCAAGGCACCAAAGCAGAAAGAAACAATCACTAAAGACAATCATGCAGAACTGTATTTAGTTAATACCAAGCCGATCACTGCGAGTAAGGTTTACAAGTACGACGGCACAAATGTCGATCTACTGGTTCACATTCTTCACAATACTACCGGGATGACGCTTAAAGAGGCTGCAGCTAAATACCTCTTTGCACCAATGGACATTGATAACTATCGATTTGAGAAGTCGTCGTGCGGTCTGGATAAAGGGGCAGCCGGTATGGGGCTTACCTCTCGTGATATGCTCAAGATTGGGCTGATGACAATGAACTACGGTAATTACAACGGTACTCAAGTGTTGTCAAAAGACTGGATAGAGCGTGCCACAGCCGTTCATGTTAATGAGGATAAGCCGAGCAGTTACGGTTACCTGTGGTGGAGTAATGACGTAGAGGTGAATGGGAAGAACTACCGTGTTCGTTCTGCTCGTGGTGCTGGTGGCCAGTTTATCTTTATGGTACCGGAGCTTGATCTCAGCGCTGTATTTACCAGCTATTATGCAAATAACCATCCGATCCAGCATTTCGCAAATATCATTATTCCAGCATTCGTGAATTAGTACCCTTTCACATAAATTATGAAGAGTTGAAGTTCCTAAACATGTCATCCCGGAATCGAGGTACGAGATATCCGGGATCCACAGTCCACTGAACCAGCCGTGCATGATGGATCCCTGATAACCGCCAGATGAGTTTTGATAAAGCCTGCAAGTTCAGTGCTTGGCGGTTTCTGGGATGACGGACTTTGGCTGTTTCAATTAATCAGCCTCATTGTGTTTAGGTACTAATTAAAAAGGCAGAGGATATTCACCTCTGCCTTTTTGCTATTATAACCACTCATCATCAAGGTTAATAATTTTGCAGGGATATTTCTTTTCGTACTTTTCATTGCCACTTCTACATATAGTCAACGCATGCTCAATAGCATCTTCTTGCGAAAACCTCTGTATAGCCCATGCCGCTCTTCCTGTTTTAGAGCGCGCCCAAGCTTTATGATAATCACCATCTGCATAATTTACTATATAACTTTCCAATGCATTTTTTGAATGAAGATGTTTTTTTGCAAGGTCAATCTCTTCTTGGCTTATTGTTGGGGCAATTGTACAACCGGTTAAAGCAATAGCAGCAGCTACTGCTAATATCATCTTAAGTTTCATAATGACCCTGTATTAAGTTGAAAATTTAAAATAAAATATTTAAGTTTTGTTTTATAAATCTAACTCGCATTAAGCAATATATTCACACCTCAAACACAAATACATTTTAATGAGTCTGAGAACCTTGACTAGTCATATCTTTAGAATAGATATAAACACCGTCTTCGTTTTTTCTGAAATTAAGGAAGTTTTGATAGGGAAATAGTTTCTTTTTCAATATAACCACATATGCAAGTAACAAGAGGCTAATACTTACACCAATCCAAACACCTGTAGGATCTGTCTCAAGATCCTTGAGGGAGTCAATTATACCTTGAAAGAGGATAAACGAAAGAATCAAATAACCAGTGGCATATTTCTTGTGTATGCAGTATATAATGAACCCAGGGAATAGTATTCCAAAAATCAGTAAACCAGCAATGGCAATAGTGGGAAGATCAGAAACGAGGCCAATAGTTACAATTATACCAAATAGAGACATTACTGAGTAAAGAGCAATCAGAATGTTATTCGCTCTATTGTATTTTCCTGATAAATCTTTATCGGGGAAATTCGCGAGATATTTTGACACTTTCTTCTTGTCTAAACCAGTTCCAAGAGCATTTTTGAATACCTCTTTCTTTTCTAGGCCTTGTTTTACTTGTAATTTTACGATTTTCATTCTTCTTCCTTATCAAGATTATATTAGATAACTAATGTCTCTATCAGCATTACTGTTACTCCACTTGGATTTATATACTTGGAGTGCCTGATAGTATCGAGGTGCCACACTTAATTTGATTTTCCTCAAGTCGGATAACTCATTTCTGGCAATAACAAATTTAAATTAAGCAATATACATAACGCGCTCACTAGCGCAATTCTATTGCGCTAGTGAGCGTTGTTTTCAGTCGTTAATGTTCCGCAATAAGATAACTTTCAGGGTACAGCTCTTGTAATGTCGGAGCAGGGCTATAGTTAAGAGGTGCGCTAGCCCATTCTGCCATTGGCGGAACGTCGTATTGTTTCTCCAGCTTTTTGATTTCTTCTTTTAGTCTCTTAATTTCACCGGTATAGCGCGGATCATTGATTGCGTTATTCATCTCGGCTGGATCTTCCTGCAAATCGTAAAATTCCCATTCGTCGATCTGATAATAGAAGTGCATCAGTTTATAGCGCGTATCACGCACACCATAATGGCGACAGACATCATGCATCGCAGGGTACTCGTAAAAATGGTAGTAAAGTGAGGTACGCCAGTCCTCGGGACTATCGCCACTGAGTAAAGGAACCATAGATTCGCCCTGAATTTCTTCAGGAATGGTCACACCTGCATACTCCAGAAAAGTAGGGGCGTAATCGATGTTTTGAACCAGTTGGTTAACCACAGTACCTGGGGCAATTTGGGCCGGGTATTGTATGAGAAGCGGAGCCCGGAAAGACTCTTCATACATAAAACGCTTATCAAACCAGCCGTGTTCACCCATGTAAAAACCTTGATCAGAGGTATAGACAACAATGGTATTTTCCGCCATTCCATGCGCTTCGAGGTAATCTAATACTGCGCCTACTGACTCATCAACTGAAATAATCGTAGCCAGGTAATCCTGGAGATAACGTTGATACTTCCAAATAGCCATTTCTTCGTCTGTCCAATTGGCTTCATTGGCGTTCATCTCGTCATTACGGGCTTGGTAAGCCAAGTCCCACTCTTTGCGCTGTTCTGGTGTTAATCGAGCTAATAGGAATGGCCAAATGTCTTCACGCCATTCGGTTTCCCCAACACCGGTTGTCATTTTAAGATCATGTCCCTCTTGAGCATCACGATAGATTGTCATGGTTTGCAGCGACGCTGCCACGCGACCCTCGTAAGTATCAAAGTAGTTCTCAGGAATAGGGAAGGTGGTATCCTCAAAAGCACGCGTATGTTGCGGAGCTGGCATCCAATTACGGTGGGGAGCCTTATGATGCATTAACAAAGCAAAAGGATTATCGTTACCCTGTTGCTCATCAAGCCAGTTTAAGGTTTTTTGAGTAATAAGCTCTGTTGTGTAGCCCTCTTCGCGCTTGACTCCGTTCGCCGTAATAAAGTCAGGGTTGTAATATTCGCCCTGATCATTGAGTATTTCCCAGTGGTCAAAATCAATACCATCAGGCGTTAAATTGATATGCCACTTTCCAATGCAAGCTGTTGTGTAGCCATGATTTTTTAATAAACGAGGCCACACCACCTGATGTCCATCGAACAACTGGCCATTGTGATTAAAGCCATTCTTATGACCAAACTTACCCGTTAACATTGCGGCTCGGGACGGACCGCACAGTGAATTGGTAACGAAAGAGTTATCAAAGCGCGCGCCGTTGCGAGCGAGACGATCAATATTAGGCGTTGGTGCCAAATGAGCAATATCACTCTGATAAGCACTGATGGCTCTTAGTGCATGATCATCAGACATGATGTAAATGATGTTTGGACGCTTTTTGACGTTATTGTTTTGTTTAACCATGGCAATAAATCTCTTGAGCTTCAGATTTCAATGACGTTATTTGTTGAAAACAGGACTCATTAAGAGACCAAATCAAAAGTGCGTTTTAGCGTCGTGGTACAGTCACTACCCACATAAACTTCAATGGTTGAAGCTTGTTGGGCAAAACACTTATCTTCGCCATAGAAAGCAAGTTTCTCTGGTGTTAACGTCATCACAACGTCTTGGCTTTCACCTGGTTTCAAAGTGACACGTTTAAAATCTTTCAGTTCTTTTTGCGGACGGGTAGTGCTCGCGACCATTTGGCGAATAAAGCACTGTACTACTTCCGTTGCCACTCGCTGACCTTCGTTAGTTATTCGTACTTTCACCTGTTGAGTGCTACCTATCTCCAACTCAGCAGATGAAACCTCGAAATCATGGTAGCTAAACTGACTGTAAGTTAAACCAAAACCAAATGGATAAAGCGGGGTTTCACTCTGATCTTTGTAAGGGAGGTAATCTTGAAAATCACGCATCTTACCAAGCGGTTTGCGGGCGTAATAAATTGGGATCTGTCCTGTGGAACGTGGAACAGATATTGGCAGGCGGCCAGATGGTGAAACCTCACCAAATAGCAAGCGGGCAACGGCTCGGCCGGTTTCAGTTCCTGATTGCCAGGCATACAATAGTGCATCAGCGTAGAGTTCAGTAGCCATAGAGGGCACAGGTCGGCCGGTGCATTGGACAACAACAAGAGGTTTGCCGACTATGCCAATGGCTGAAATCAATTCTTCTTGTCCTGCTGGTAACGTTAGTTCTGCAATGTTGCGGGCTTCACCGGTTCTTCGGTGACTTTCGCCGGTACAGAGAATAACGACATCAGCTCGGCGAGCGCACTCGACCATCTCATCACTGAAAGATGCCTCTTCAGTGATTACATCAATATCAACCCCGGCTTTTTCTGCAATCGCATTTATCCCTTCAAAAATGCTGGTGACGTCTTGAGCCCGGCCATCTAAACACCACGACCCAAGGTGTTGACGTTTCGTATGAGCATGAGGGCCAATAACAGCTATCGTCATCGCCTGTTTAGGCAGTGGTAGAACATTGTTCGTATTCTTTAGCAGTACCATACTCTGTTCAGCGAGCTTTAATGCTTCAGCGACATGAACTGGATGACGCAAAACAGCCTTATGCCTAGTCTCGTCTACGTATGGATGCTCGAATAAACCAGCACGAAATTTAGTACGTAAAACGCGCTGAACGGCTTGGTCAATTTGTTCGATACTAATGTTATTATTTTCTAATAGCTTTTGAAGGTGATTTTCATAAGCTTCATTGGTCATCGCCATATCTACACCGGCTTCCAGTGCTTTAGCTGCGGCACCATCGGCATCATTTACAACCCCAAAATACGCTAAATCTGAAATAGAACCCCAGTCGCTGACCACCATTCCATCGAAGCATTGATCGGTTTTCAGCCAACCTTGGATCAATTCTTTACTACCAGAAACGGGAGTTCCACCTAAGTCATTAAAACCTGACATGACAGTACACACACCAGCGTCAATAGCTGCTGTAAATGGCGGCAAATACACATTATGCAGCGTATTGTCTGATATCTCGGTGGTATCGTAGTCTCGTCCACCTTCTGAGGCACCATAACCCACAAAGTGTTTAGCACACGCTATTAGTGAGTCTTCATTGGAAGGGTCATCCCCCTGGAAGCCTTTTACGACTGCTTGAGCAAATTGGCTGGTTAAATACGGGTCTTCGCCACTGCTTTCGATAACACGTCCCCAGCGAGGGTCGCGAACAATGTCCAGCATGGGAGCAAAGGTCCAATGGATACCTAATGAAGCCGCTTCTTTAGCAATGCAGCGATAAGATTTTTCAACTTGCTCTGGGTTCCATGAAGCGGCTTGGGCTAGGGGGATCGGTAATACCGTTTGTTGACCATAAATTACATCTCGGGCAATTATGATTGGTATTCCTAAACGACTTTCTTCAACGGCAGCTTTTTGAATTTCATTCAGTTGCTTGGGATTAATAGATTCTCCCGGTGCATTTCCCGCCCACGCAGTATCGGCAAGGATTCTTGAGCCCCAACGACCTTGGCGCATGCCAACAAGATAACATTCACTTCTTGTGTCGTAGTCCAACATTGGTGTTTGACAAAGCTGACCAATTTTCTCTTCGATGGTCATACGGGATAACAAATCGGATACGCGTTCTTCAATGGACAACTGTTTGTTCTGATATGGAAGAGTCATAATCTTCTCCGGCAGTATAGAGCCCCCGAAGGTTTAATGGTTTCCAACGGGAGATCTTGATGTAAAAAATGCCGGCCTCATTATTACAGAGAGGCGACGGCATTATTAAAAGGGGGATATATCGGTGGCGCTAAAAACTAGCTTTGGTATTGATAATCTGGAAATGCTTCTTTTAAGAATTCATCCATTTCTTGTGCTAGTTTTGTATTCCCATTCATTTTAGAACGATTCAATAGCTCCAAGGCAGCATCAGGTACGTATCTGGTATCAAGTTGTACATATATCTCAATAAAAGATAATAATTGCTCTTCTGTTAGCAAAGGAATAACGAGCTTAGATTCTTCAAGCGCCTTTTCATAAAAATCTGGCTTCAGGCCAACTAGGCTGGATTCCCAGGTTTCAATAACTTGTTGGTAACCACCTGAGTACTTGTCTTCAATTCTAAGCTCTAACTTATTCATGCCTTTTAGTGCATACGTTAGGTTACCGCTATCTTTCTGTTGTTGAGCGTACTCATAATAGTCACTCGATTGAAAGTAGACTTTCACCCAGGCAGAACAATAAGTAAAAAGTACAAACAGGAAAAGGAAAGATAATTTTTTTAATGTACTCATTATTTAACTCCCACGCCTGTAAATGCCTTAATAAAGTTCTTCTGCATAAAAAAGAAAGCAAAAACAACGGGTACGGCAATCATAGTGGTTATAGCCCAAACTTGTTCCAGATTTCCGGCAGGAATATCTTGCTGAAATTTAAAGAGTGCCATTTGCAGCGTCAGCATGGAGTCATCACGGATATATAGTAAAGGCCCCATAAAATCATTCCATGCCCCCATAAAGGTCAGAATACCAACTGTAGCCAAAGCGGGTCTCATCATCGGTAGCACTACCTTGAAAAAGATTCGGAACTCGCTAGCACCATCAATTCTTGCTGCTTCAAGGTATGCTTTATCAATTTGCTTCATAAATTGATAAAGGAGGAAAATGTTATAAGCACTGATCGCACCCGGTATGATAAGTACCCGGTAAGTATTTACCCAACCCCAATCATACATCATCATGTAGACGGGGATCGTGAATAAAATAGCAGGAACCATCATCGAAGATAGGATCAATCTAAGCCATAAGTCCCGATTTGGCATATTCGTTTTGGCAATTGCAAAAGCAACCATTGCTGATAACAAGCAATTTAGTACCATCACCGAAACGGAAACAAAAATGGTATTAAAGAAAATACGGAATAGATTTATGCTTTCAAATACCTCTATATACCCCTTAAGCGACCAAGCTTTAGGCAGTGCATTCGGAGCATGCATGATCTCAGAGCCGGATTTAAACGAATTTATAATCATAAAGAAAAATGGATATAGCACTATCGCACTGGCGGCCATTAATCCCGCATAAATCAGCCATTTGTTATTACCTTTTATGCCATTCATTTGTCGTCTCCACCATTGGTGATTTTTAGCTGTAGTGTGGTTAATGTGAAGATCACTAGAGTCAACAATAGACCCGCAGTAGAAGCTTCACCCATCTTCATCTGTTCGAAACCAATCTGATAAAGATGCAAAACAGGCGTCAATGCTGAGTTATGTGGGCCACCCTGTAAGTCAAAGTTCATAAAGACTTCGGTAAACATCTGCAAGCCGTTAATTACGTTAATCGTAAGTACAAAGACGATTTGAGGCTTGATTAGTGGCAGGGTGATTTTAGTGACTTTTCGCCACCAACTTGCCCCATCAATATCTGCGGCTTCCAACAGTGATTTGTTAACGCTGGCAATACCACCCAAGAAAATGATCATCTGGACACCGAACCACTTCCAAGAACTGAACACCGCAATGACAGGCATTGGCAGCCATTCTTCAAACTTCCAAAAAACAGGTGAGTTAATCAGATCTAGATCAACCATCATATTTTGTATCGGGCCGGTAGGGCCAGCAAGGAAATCGAAAATCACCATTGCAACGGTAACGGATGTCACTACAGGTATAAAAAGAATGGTTCTAAATAAACCTGATAAAAAAGTAATTTCATTCAGCATTAATGCTGCTGCAATTGCAATCACAAAGCTAAGACTAATAAAAATAATCTGATTGAAGAATACGTTAAAAATAGACTTCCAAAATTTATAATCAGTAATCGCGGTTACCCAGTTTCCCATGCCGACAAACTTAGTGTTTTCTGGGTTTAATATATTTATATCCAGAAAGCTGTTTTCAAGAGACAAGAAAAAAGGGTACATCATAAACACTAAGAAATAGGCAATCCAGGGCATCATAAAAAGATAGGAAACCCAATAACGTTTAAAATTCATGACTATTGTCCCATTAAAAAATATGTAGAAAACTAATAACTATCGTTCTAAATACGATGTTATAAAATCAAGATGAAAATTAACTGATTTAATTTCTCATTATCAATTTAGCTTCCTCACCTGCCTTGGTAACTGCTTCTTGTGGTGTTACTTTATTCATAATGACGGATTGTGAGTAATAATTAAGAATAATGTTTGATACTTCTGAAACATACACAGAAGACTCGTTCATCACCGTATTCTGTAACTGCTCAACAAAAGGTTTCACATCCGGTGTCTGAAAATATGGATGATCTTGGAGTGACGTCAGCGTTGGCAAGTTTTGCAAAGCCATATTTGCTTTTAAGTTGAAATCATCTTCCATAAGAAGCTCAATCAGCTGCCAGCTGCGCTCTTCTACAAGTTTGGTATTTTTAAATACCATTAGGGCGCGACCATCTAAGTTTGAGTAGTGCACACCACCTTTATGTCGACTTGGGATAGGAGCAATGCCAACATCTTCGCCAATGACCATAGGAGATCCGGCAGCATCTTGAAGATTTACTTGCCAGGCGATTCCGTACTGTGGCCACATACCAATTGTTCTCGAGAAGAAATTTTGTTCCATCGTCAACGGGGCGAATTGTTGAACTTTCTTCATCACTTCTAAAAACTCTACCATTCCAGCTTCTGGTTTATCGAAGACTGGATGAGTACCATAGCGGTTTAGTAGCTGGTATTTTCCGTCATTAAAGTTGTAATAAATTTGCGACAGCATATTCCAGTACCAACTTCCCCCTGCTAATGCATCATTCCAAAGGGCAACACCATGTACTTTTGTTCCATTATCTCGTGCAGGTAAATTGCTGATTTTTTCAGCCGCGACAAGCAACTCATCCCAAGTTTCTGGCGGCGTATCTGGGTTTAAGCCTGCCTCTCTGAACAAATCCTTGTTATAAATCATCATCTGGGTGGTGGCATGCCAGGGGATGTAGTAAGAACGGCCAAAGTTATTACTCATGAACTGAGGGTCAATTTTACTTTTTAACTCATCAAAACCAGTAAAATCATCAAGGTAAGTTAATCGCCCCAGTTTGGCATAGCGGGCCACCATATATCCGAATATTCCTGCATAAACATTCGGATAATCCCCTGCAGCCATACGGGTTTCAAGGTTACCATCATTAGTTAATACAAGTTCTACATCCGAGTAGCGACGTTCATATTCTGGCTTAATAACCTCATTAACAAAGGCCATCTGATCGCCAGATGAAACCATAAATTCTATCCGTTCCTTTGCCTGCGCAGAGAACGTGAAGGCAATTAAGCCTATTGTTAACCACTTGTACATCTAGTTTTCCTTGATAATAACTGTGGGGAGTTACATTAGTAAAACCCCAAAAAAATAATACTAAATAAACAATAACGTTTAAAAACTGTTCTCAATACTACTTAATTCAATGAAAAACATAAGGAACCCAACTCACGCTAAAACTATAACGTTTCTCTTTCTACTAACTTAGTAGGCAACATTGTCATTGGTTCAATATCCTCTTCACCATTCATAGCATCAAATAATACTTCTGCGGCTTTAACTCCCATTTCAAACTTTTGATGTGTAACCGTACTTAATGCGGGAGCCGTTCTCTCAGACTCGCGAATATTATCAAAACCGATTATTTTAAGTTCATCAGGAATTGAAATATTATGCTCTCTCGCCGCTCTCAAAATCCCGATAGCCATTTCATCGTTACCCGAGAAAATTGCCTTGGGTTTAATACCTTGAGCCAAAAGGGCGTTCATTTTTTCATAGGCATCTTTTTCCGTGAAGTCAGAGTGAATAATAAAATCCTGACTAAACTTGATTTTAAAGAATCCTAATGCCGCAATATATCCATCTAGGCGTTTTTGGTTATCGTATGAATCTTCTGGACCACTAAAGTAATAAATTTCTTTACAGCCACTGTTTATTAAAGATTTAGTTGCTGCAAAACCGCCACCAAAGTTATCAATCAATATGCTGTAAATATGGGGGGCGTTAATTTCACGATCGAGAACAACGAATGGTTGATTTTTGTTAGCAGCAGCTGTCAGAAACTCATCATCGAACGAGTTACTCAATATGATTGCACCATCAATCATATGGTCTTTAAGGTATTTATGGGCTGTAGATTCAGGCCCACCGAAAAGGCTGCATGCAATTAAGTCATAACCCATTTCATGCACTTTCTTTTCAATTCCCTGGATTAGTTCGCTGTAAATCGGTCCAAACCAAGAGTTGAAAAAGATACCGATGGCTCCAGTATTTTTTTGTCTCAGCCGCTTTGCATTGCTATTGGCCGCATAATTCAGTCTTTTGGCTACCTCTAACACGTGTAGGCGGGTTTTTTCACTTATACGATCACTGTTGTTTACTGCGTAAGATACAGTGGAAATAGAAACATTAGCTTCTTTGGCTACATCTTTAATTGTAGGTCTCATAACGAATACCTCCCTTGATTACATGCTACGTTTGTCTGCTTCATTTCAAACCATCCATCAAAACTGACTCGAAATGTAAAAGAGTGATTATAGCCGAATCTGTAAAACGTTTCTATAAACGGTAGAAATGAAAATTTATTCTATATTCAAAGTAGTTAGGTTAACTTCAACCTAACTCATTGATACCTTTCTACCTGGATGATTTTATAAAAAAACCAGGTAGAAGGGGGCGGTTTACAGCCAGATTTCTAATGTGTTCTGGTCGTTACCTAACAGGCTATCCAGTAGAGATTTTTCAATTAATACACCACCGGTTCGATAAGTGTTGCTCATGTTTGTCATGGCTAAGTTCTGGCCATTTAACTCGACACGTTTAGGTGTAAAGCACCCTTCTTCCGGATTAATCACTAGTTGGCATGGTTTACCATACAAGCTGAAATTCAAAGTAACCTTACCTAGGGACTTAGAAATAATCGGGTCCAGCACCAAAGATTCATTGTGATAGCGAATACCTAAGACGCTGCTGATAACCTGGTTGATGTAAATACCAGGGCCACTAGAGTAAATTCTCCAACCACCTTTAACTTCAACTTCACCTGATTTCAGTTTGTCAAAGTTATCGTATGCTTCATAACGGTCGTTAAATTTACCATCAGAGCTTGAGAAATAAGCGTTAGACTGACGCACTTCTGCATTCGGTACGGATTTTTGAATACCAACTGGAACAATCTTATAAAGATTGTCATAAACTTCATCGGCTTTACCCATTTTACAAAGTGCTTCAATAAAGCGAATGTGTGCATGGCAATACTGTAAACCCACTTCTCGTCCCAGGTTCGCAGCTAGCTCAGCGCGCTTAAAGTAACTTTGCTTACCTGCGTTATACTCGGCCATACGCTCCATCAATCGTACACCGTCAGGATGAACTAAGTGTTGATTGATGATCTCCATATGGGATTCGGCCATTTCTTTATCAAACGTTTCAGAGATGATAGAGCGTGAAGCCGGCAACAGACGGTATTTGATCCCAGTCTTTACATCAGAAGGGTGTAACAAGTATTCAACTTGCTCAACGTCTTTATCTGCGAGGTGGATAAAGCCAGCAATCACGCCGTCTTTAATGAGCAAACGGTGGTAGTCAGCTTCCATCTTCTCGGTAAGATCCTGGATTTTGGCGACAAAATCGTTGTATGTCTCCTGACCATCCAGTGCACCGCTCAAGGTTTTTAATGCCTGAAGCGTAAGAGGAATTGTCCAGCCACTTACCATGTTTTCACGAAGCGCTTGATTCGCAGGCTGCAGCGTATCATCCCAGTCACCGTCACCGTAACAAGATAGGTGTGTGCCCGGAATTAAGTTATCGATAATGTGTTTTACCTGGCGCTGAACGTGCGCGAATACAGTATAACTTTCAGTTGTAAATTCGAAGCCACTTTCAATACTGGTATACGGGACGGTTGCGTTCAGAATATCCAAATCGCCCGTCGCAGTAATGTAATCAGCAATTGCTTTCAAAGGCCAAACAACAATGTCTCCATGGCAATCCTCTTGCTGAACCTTGCTGTATTTATCGAACATAAACCACTGTGGCCATGTGCCCGTTTCAATATGCTGATGACTATAGATATTCTTAAGCAGATCAACGGCTTTATCGTAATGTTGCATTGACATGAAGAACTCAAATGGCCCCTGAGAAACATCTCGAGTTCCCCAAGCGGCTCCAGAGTACTGCTCTAGACCATGAGGCGTACTGTAATGAACAAGTGCATTATGAGTAAACCATTGAATAGTATCGTTTAACTTCTCGGCATTATAATGATCGTTTTCAAAATCAATGCTGAAGTTATTGATCAAATTATTTTGTGACTGCTGATAATGCTTTGCTTCTAGCTCAAAGTCTAACTTCTCTACATCATGCTGAGATTGAGAATCTAGCGCTCCAGCTATCGTGATACTGGCTTTGCTCGAGATCTGTCCTTGAAGCAGCAAGTAGCGAACAGAATCATCTGACTTGATTACCGCCAGCTCGTCTAATTCAGGGTCAACTAACCATTGATATTCCAATTCAGGGTAGGTGTCTGAAATCATCTGATTGTCACCGGTGACATGAATCAGTCGATCTTCACGTGTTACCGTAACATTAGTATCTTTCTCATTATTCCCCATAAGAAGCTGGTTGGTAATGATGACTTCCAGTGACTGCTCCAGGTTCAAAAGCTCAATGTCCGTTTGAATAGACGGTGTATTTTGAGCACTAAAGCTAGTAACTTGAATGTAGCCTTGCTTGTATTTATAAATCCAGCGAGAGTAGTTTGCACCAACCTCATAAGCAGAAGGCATCGTTAAATTGCGGTATTCATCCCCATCTTTAATCCAAATGCGCTGACCACTGAACTTAAATAGGTTAAGTGAAGTTCTTTCTACACCAAGCAGCTTGTTGAAAGAGGTATTACCCACAACAATATGTGAGTTGAACACCCCGTACATGCAGTGTGTAGAGCTCATTACTGCATTGGCAAAGTCTTGGTTATTACCGGACGAAATCATATGACCGGTAGATCTTTCAAGCAGGCGTTCTTTAGCTGGCAGAGTAACGTAACGACTCTCTCCAGGCTTCTTGCTATAGAAGAATGATAAAAGCGCATTGTCACTTTCTTCTACGAAGCGTCTTTCATCACCAAAGAAGTTGGTCACTTCTTCAGGCGATAGAGCCTCACCTGCTAGAATAGCGTCACCTTTGAGGAAGAAAGAAGGCAAAATCACATCTTCGACTGCTTCAGAAGATGGAGCCTGGTAAGACTTTTTAATAGCGGCAACTGGGCTGGCTTCAGCGACATTAGAATCGGCGATATGGTCTTGATATTCTATATAGAAAACCGTCTGATTTGTCTGGCCGCTTTTTAAAGTAATGTCTTCAGTCTGAAGTGCAATGTACCCCATTTCAAATTGGTATTTTACATTCTCAAGGTTCGGCTTGAGTAATGCTTCTGGCTTGTTATCGAAACGGTAATTTTTACCAAAGAACTGGTAGCCGTCTGTAGAGAAACCTACGATATTTGAGAATGAACCGACCTGCGTCCAAGGGTTCCCTGTGCTTTGTGGCAAGTTTTGACGAGAGCAAACAACATAACCGGTCGACTCAACAGAAAATACTTGGTGATCGAGGTACTGGCTGACATAACATTCATTACTTTTTACCGCTCCCTCATCAGCCAGTGCGATATCCTGGCCAAAGATTAGGTCAAAAGTGATGTCGCTTGATTGCAGGTTTTCAATGTCAGCTGTGAAATAGATTGTATCCGTGTCAACACCGATACTTGCCATCACTTTAGCGCGGAATTGAGATGTTGTGGTTTCCCAGCCTACTTGTCCGTTAGCCGTTCTGAATGTACGCATATTGTCGTTAAACGACATCAGTGGCGTGTAGGAAATTGATGCTTCCTGTTTTACTCGTAAGTAAATATTAGACAGTGCCACTTCAAATTCAGTAGGTTCATATAAATTAAGCATAACGTTATCAGCTTTGATATTCTGAAGAGTATTATGCTCATTAAACGCCAATTTTAGATGGCCATTTGTCATCACATGATGAGAGTCAGAAATTGAGAAATTCATGTAAACTGTTTACCCATGTTTATCAAATAAAAAATTCTTTAATGGTGAGAGCATTAAGGTTGTGAAATATTTTCACCGGTTTCTTTATCAAAGATATGGCATTTATCCATATTGAAACGAATGCTTTGAATCTTATTCTTATTGAGTGGTTTTTCAGGGTTGATTTGCTTACATATAAGTTGCTTACCAATAACGTCAAAGTAAATAAAAGATTCAGAACCCATTTCTTCGATATCAAGAATAAAGGCTTGCATGTCCGCATCTTTGTCGTCAATTAGAATGTGTTCAGGTCGTAACCCAATGATAACTTCCTTGTCGACCCAAGCTTCTACCAAAGCTTGTTTTTCCCTAGACAAACATAAACGCTTATCTTTTATCTCTACCATGATCTCGCCATCATGATTGACCAACTTACCATCCAGCATATTCATTGATGGCGAACCAATAAATTCAGCAACAAATTTATTTTTTGGTTTATGGTAGACATTCATTGGCGTATCAACCTGCATAATTTGGCCTTTGTCGAGAACGCAAACGCGATCTCCCATGGTCAAAGCTTCTACTTGGTCGTGAGTAACATAAACCATGGTGGCAGGGCGTTCGCTTTGCTTAAGTTCCTGGTGCAAACGACTGATACGCATACGCATCGATACCCTAAGTTTGGCGTCAAGGTTAGATAACGGCTCATCAAAGAGGAACACCTCTGGTTTACGAACCATGGCACGACCTAAAGCAACACGTTGGCATTGACCACCGGATAATTGACTTGGCTTTCGATCTAACAAGTCTGACATTTCAAGCAGTTGAGCAGCCTCTGCTACGCGTTTCTCAATTTCAGCCTTAGGTTTTTTTGCAGTTTCAAGTCCAAAAGCCAAATTCTGCTTAACTGTCATATGTGGATAGAGAGCATAGTTTTGAAAAACCATGGCAATACCGCGATCTTTAGGTGGGATATCGTTACAGTTTTTATCGCCGATGATTAACTCACCACTGGTGATGCTTTCTAACCCTGCCATCATTCTTAAAGTGGTGGATTTGGCGCAACCAGAAGGGCCGACCAGAACCATAAACTCACCATCCTGAATATCTAGACAAACATCATGAACCGCATGAAAGCCATTCTTGTATATCTTGTTTAAGTTTTGCAGTTTGACCTGTGCCATAAGGATTCTCTTTGCTAAGTTGCCTGCTTCCGTAGAAACGTTTCAATAGATAGTATTCAATGCTTTTTACGGTGTCAACTATTCGTAGTTGTACGTAAGCATAGATCACATTTTTTAAAAAAATATTGCATTCGATTTAGGTTGTTCAAAAAATAGCCGTCACGAATAAGGTATTGATCTTACTTTACATACTTGGCTGATATCAATCTTAAGTTGTTGATATATATAGGTATGGCTTTGCTTGCGTGTCTTTTGATGTGGTAAGAAAAGACATTATCAATAAGTGATGGAACTAATTGAGGAGGATAGTGTGTTACAACGTCAAATGATGCGAGTAGTACCAGATTTCTTTACTTTTACTTTAAGAAAATAACATGATTATTGGATTCAGAAGTGAAGGTGGTGGTGGTTATTTCAATAGAAACGTTAAAATTCGTGTGAAACAGAGAAATAACACGACACGATTCAGACAGAACTATCTTAAAAATGTAGTCATGCTGACTGAAACTGGTCTGATTAAGTAGGGTATTTGGGCTATTTAAACAGTGATATCACAGCTTTGTGCCATCTCCTTGTCCGTGTTTGTATGCATTGATTTCATTACGTCTAATATAGCCATAAAAAGATAGAGCACCGAAGTGCTCTATCTGGTTTATGGGCATCCATTATTTCAATGATACTTATCCCTTCCACCAAAAGATGATGAGTCAGGGTTAATGGCAAATGCCTGTTCGAAAAGACAGCAACGCCAAGTCTAGCAGCCCGTCACTGATCCGGTACACTCTTCTACCCGGAAAAGTCTTTGCTTGTAGACTTTGATGTTGTCGAGCACCACGCGATCAGTCGCCACACTCTCATTACTGTTTTGACGCATTCTGAAAGTCACATGGAAATTCGTTTCCCCCGGACGCTTGCGCATCGTAAATGCAATCTCGTCAGGAGAATCTGCCTCTATCGATCCGACTCCCGGCCAATTCACAATTTCGCCGTTTCCATCCGTGATATCAACCATGATTTCAAATTCAGAATCGGTAATGGCATGATCGCCCAATGTCGCCTTAAAGATGTAGCGCGTACCGTCAGGATCATTCGAAATATCAATGTCAGTTTCGGCTCTACGCCACGATCTCAGCCCGCCTGACAGCACGAATTGAAGTGCCTGCTTGCCTTCAGGAACTAACTTTGAGTCATTGGTAACACTGACTTGGCCGTGAGAGAATGTCCAGTTACGGCTGCCATCTTCAAAATCGCCATTGTCGATTTCTTCCAAGGCACCAAACAGCTGAAGTGAAGTGTTGTCAAAGACAAACGACTGTCCGGTTTCTCCCTCAACGACATACTCGATGTGCAGATAGTTGGCTCCAGCCGGCTTGATCGTATCGACCGAAACAAGCTGACCAGCATCACCCGCAGCAATCAGATTACTGTTCGCAATATCGCCCAGTACTGCCTCGCTGTCACCGGCTTCGGACCAATAGACGCGAATACCGCCAAGGGCTGAAGTGACCTGTTCCGGACGAACAAAGGCTGATACCCTGTATTGGCTGCCATCCATTGCTACAGATTGATCAACCGCCTGGGTCAATGTTGAATTGCCCGTGGCAGATGAATGGATTTTCACACCCAGTCCGTTAATGCCTTCTGAAATCTCTACAAATGCATCACCGTTATACTGCCAGCCCTGTAATCCGTTTTCGAAATCCGGGTTGGAGAAGGTGCTGTCCTTACCTTCTTTGACACTCACAATATCATCTAGCTCCACCCAGTCACCTTTAGGATCTTCAACTGCAAAATCAGCAAAGCGCTGTTCGCCCGGCACAGTAAATGGCGATCGCTGGAAACCAAACGACTGCTTGCTGCCGTCTTCCTTGACACCAAATACATGGCGCGGTGTCAGGGCCGAGAAATTAACGACCTGATTGCCGTCAAAATCTGTTTCCCATGATACATCGGGGCGGTAGAACGTATTTCTGAGCTCTGCGGTGGTTCCTGGCGCAATGGTTTCTGCCAGCCCAATAGCACCAAACCAAAAATCCGCGATACCGACAGAGTCCATCAAATAGTTCGGATCATCCATCGACCAGCGTGTCAGCAACGTAATATCATCGCCGCCAGCGCCGTTGATCATCGCTTGTCGCACGCCATCCCGGTAGGCAAAATAGCCACCGACCATGGCTCCGAGTTTATTGTGCTGGCCGAAACCTAGCAGCGCCGGGAAGTGCAAGTAATTTCCCGGATGATCTGATGGACCGTCATTGTAGTAATTCCCTTCCTGAGTCGGGTTGTTACCGGCAGAAAACGCTGCAAAGTATGGGGCGCCTAAATCGTCTGTCTCCGCCTGAGTTACGGCGTAGTAATTGTTATTTTGTGCTTTCCATTTCGGATCATCGAAATGGTGTTCAAGGACGAGAGTCCCTCCCATCACAATAAAGGCTGCGTGGGATGCCAAAATAACAGGCTCGCCTTCCAGCCAGTTGTCGGTTTTGAAATTTTCACGATCATAGACATAAGAGGCATAGTTGTACGTCGCACGTGGATCCTGAGCCGCGCCTAAGTCGCCATATATCCAGGTTTCATTTGCCATGCCGTTATTGTTTCTAAGTGGCCCAAAATCGTCCCCTTGCCAGGTTATTCTCTGGTTCGCCCGGATCGTGTCACTCGAGCGTACAAAGACCTGCTGCAGGTAGCGCTTCGCTTCCGCGATTGTTTCATTCTCAGGGTATATCTCTGCGGCTTTGATCACTGAAGGAAGGAACTTCATGCTGGTATACACTTGTGGCAGAGGTTTTGCCACATTTGGACTTCCGTCAGTCTCGTATTGTCTGACAAAGTGACCATCAACCGTTTTTAAGCCGCCAAGACCATCACTTTTTAATCCTGCATGGCGTTCAATAAGAAGCTCAATCAAAGGTTCGATTTCTGGATCCGGGTTGACCTTGTCTGCTGCAAGAAGCAGGTAAACCGCCCAACCAACAGTATCAGCTATCGGTGTAGTATTTGGATTAGTACCTACTCGCTGTATTTTTCGGTGTAAAAAGCCATCAGGTGAAAAAGTGTTTGTGGATGCAAAATCATCAGATGCAATCAGGCTTTTTACTGCCGTTACATATTGAGCCAGTTCATCGCGAAGCCAGTCCTGGTATGACAGTCTATCGTCAAGCAAATCGGACAAAGTGAAAGCCTGACCATCAGAGTATAAAATTTTGCCGTCAGCCGTGGTGGTAAAATCCAGCACTTTGCCCGCGCTGATATTCAGAAGTTCGGGCGTATAAGTAGCGCGTTTTCTTACCTTATCTTGCGGGACAAATAAAAACTCAGTGTCATTATCGTTGTCTCTTGTCAGATAAAGTCCTGCAGCCGAATCACTGCCAAACACCCGACTAAAGCTGATTCTGGAAAGATTGCTTCCCTCATACATGCTAGTCAGGCTCTGTTGCTTGTACGGAAGCCGGTAAACGGTATCTTCCGTCAGGATATAAAGGCGGGTATCAACCATATCCAGGGCGATATCTATAACTGCCTTCGGCGTGGGAATAAGAGTTGGTTTCGCTGATGGGCCACCTTGGAATGCGCTATTGCGATCGGCATTTAATCGGTATACCCCGAGATCACTGCCCACATACAGTTTAGAAGCAAAATAGCTCATACCATAATGTGCCTGGGGAGTGCCGGTTTCGGAGCGAAGGGATAGACGCTCAAAGACAGAAAGTTTGCGAGTATTGACGTTCAGCGCCAGTACTGCATCTTGTGCTCCGCCTGCCTGGCTGTTGCATACCGCAATGTAGAGGAAACGACCTGAAGGGGTGAAGGTCATGCCGCAAACAGGCGACTCATGTGATAGGGTCATATCTGGCAGAAGCTGATGAATATCATCGCTGTTTATAGTTTGCAGGACGGTCTTTGAGATATCCCGTATTTCAATGGTCATTGAAGAGGCATTGGCAACTGCGTAGTAACCGGCCACCTTGGCCGCCGCAACAACATCACTTTGCTCTTTCTGGAATGGCCAAGCTTCTGACTGAAACCCCGGCATTTCTACCGCGGTCTTTGGCGTGGAAGTCTCAAGGGCGTTAGCTTCAAAACAACTGCCCAAGGCAATTATCTGAAGCCCCAACCCTAACAGTTTCTTATTATTTTTTATCTTCATACTATCTCTTTTTATATCTACACGTAGGTGTTGCACATGGCATGTATCCACACATTGTGTTTACACGTTTATGGAAATTTTTCAGGAGGGGAAAAGGACTATTTACTGTCATTTTCTGGGGCAGGATCGAAGTCATCCTTGTCAGCGGTAAAGAACGCCATTCCCAAATAGTCAGCACGGCTTATCCAGACCGAAAAATTGAGAGTACTGGGAACTCAATTCTTCCGTGAATCATTCGTGTTGCTTGTATTTTTCAAGGAAATATAAACGTTTCTATTGGTAACGTCACGTAACGGTTGTAACAATTGTTACATTCGTCCAGAAAAGGGTGCCCAGCTTTCTGAACTATGGACCAATAATTAACTTTACATCGACCAGGGGAGTTTAAGTGAAGATAGGGCAGTACATAACTCATGTAAACCTCAGTATTTTCAACCGAATACCAAGTGGTAACTTGAACATAATTAGGTAGATAAGAATTTTTACCGGTATATATTCTGATGGAGATGTTCATCTGGAGCAGTTTGATGAAATAGCCCGGTTTGTACGTGCCGGTGAGTTGGTTGCAGTTCAAAGTATGGTGTAATGGCACATAACCTTGCTGAATTTTGTCGAATCGTTCAAGCAATGACAACGGTCGGCATATGGATGGAGTTTACAGCAGGACGCCTGTTGTTTGCTGCTGACTGGGGGTGGTTCTAATAAGAGAGGGCGTATAACGCCCTCTACTGGTTAAAGATGATGTGAGCGGGTAAAACTAGATATCTAACACCCCGTCACAGAGCCGGTACACTCTTCTATCAGGAAAATCCTCTGCTTATAAAGCCGAAAGTTGTCAATTACAACATGATCGGTCGCCTGACTCCCATCGCTTTGGCGCATCTTGAAGATCACCCTGAAGTTCGTCTCGTCCGGGCGCTTGAGCATGACAAAAGCAATCTCATCCGGCGAGTCAGCCTCAATCGTAGCAACAGTCGGCCAGTCCACTGTCTTTCCATTCCCATCCGTGATTTCTATATCGATATCAAATTCTGAATCATTAGCAATGGCATGGTCACCCAGTGCTACCTTGAAGATATAACGGGTACCGTCAGGGTCGTTCGAAATATTGATATCGGTTTCAGCTGTTCTCCAGGAAGTCATCCCTCCCGATAACAAGAATTGCAGCGCCTGTTTGCCTTCAGGGACTAAAGCCGGATCATTAATGATGCTGACCTGGCCATTAGAAAATGACCAATTGCGGCTGCCACCTTCAAAGTCACCATTGTCGATTTCGACTAAGGCACCAAAAAGCTGCAGTGCGGTATTGTCAAAGACAAATGACTGTCCGGCTTCACCCTCGACAACATACTCGATGTGCAGGTAATTGGCTCCTGCTGGCTTAATCGTCTCGACTGAAACCAGCTGTCCGGCATCCCCCGCAACAATCGCATTACTGTCCACGATGTTGCCTAGCACTGCATTGCTGTCGCCCGATTCAGACCAATATGTTCGGATAAAGCCTTGAGCCGTTGTTACCTGCTGCGGACGAATGAACGCCGAAACTCTAAATTGGCTGTTATCTAGTGCCAAAGGTAGATAGACGGCTTGAGTTAATGTTGAGTTGCCCGTTGAAGACGAAGGGATTTTTGCGCCCTTTCCGTTGACTCCCTCCGTGATTTCGACCGACCCATCGCCGTTATACAGCCATCCGACTATCCCGTCTTCAAAATCAGGATTTGAGAAAATAGTTTCTTTGCCGTCTTTGGCACTCACTACATCGTCCAACTCCACCCAGTCCCC
Organism: Photobacterium sagamiensis; assembly: GCF_050337085.1. Classification (NCBI taxonomy): domain Bacteria; kingdom Pseudomonadati; phylum Pseudomonadota; class Gammaproteobacteria; order Vibrionales; family Vibrionaceae; genus Photobacterium; species Photobacterium sagamiensis. The sequence goes on from NZ_JAKJSP010000020.1 coordinate 104,555, forward strand.
TTCAGGATCTTCTACCTTAAACGTATTAAACTGTTGTCCGTCAGGGACGGTAAAAGGTGAGCGCTGGAAACCAAATGACTGCTGGCTGTCATTCCCATTAATACCAACAACATGGCGCGGTGTCAGGGCCGAAAAATGAACAACCTGATTGCCGTCAGAGTCCGTATCCCATGACACCTCGGGACGGTAGAAACTATTTCGGAGTTCTGATGTTGTTCCAGGGCGGATCGCTTCTGCCAAGCCAATGGCACCGAACCAAAAATCAGCGATACCGATAGAGTTCATTAAATAATTAGGGATATCCTCCTGCTTCGACCAGCGTGTCAGCAAATGCATATCATCACCACCAGAACCATTGGTCATGGCCTGTCTGACATCATCTCTATAGGCAAAGTAGCCACCGACCATTGCTCCTAGTTTGCCATGCTGACCGAAGCCAAGTAGTGCCGGGAAATGTAAAATATTCCCCGGGTGACTGGATGGCCCGTCATTGTAGTAGCCACTTTGCTTTGTTGGGTTATTACCTGCAGAAAACGCAGCGAAATAGGGCGAACCCAAATCATCGGTTTCCGCCTGTGTCACCGCATAGTAATTGTCATTCTGCTCTTTCCATTGCGGATCGTCGAAATGGTGCTCCAGGATGAGGGTGCCTCCCATCACGATAAACGCTGAGTGGGATGCATTTATGACAGGTTCGCCTTCTAACCAGCTGTCGGTTCTGAAATTATCCCGTTCATAGACATAGGAGGCATAATTGTAAGTCGCGAGAGGATCTTGGGCGGCCCCTAAATCACCATATAACCATGTTTCATTCGACATGGCGTTATTTTTTCTTAGCGGCCCGAAGTCGTCATTTAGCCAGGTGATTCTCTGCCGAGCCCGGATCGTATCGCTAGATCGCACGAAGATCTGCTGCAGGTAACGTGTGGCTTCCGCAATTCTTTCATTACCCGGGTACATCTCGGCAGCTTTGATGGCAGCAGGAAGAAATTTCATGCTGGTATATACTTGTGGCTGAGGGTTTGACTCCGTGGGGGTACCGTCTGTTTCGTAGTTACGGACAAAGTGGCCATCAAAGGTTTTTAAGCCCCCTAATCCATCCGTTATTAACCCGGCATGGCGCTCGATAAGAAGCTCGATCAAAGGTTCGATCTCAGGATCCGGATTGACTTTATCTGCGGCAAGTAACAAATAAATCGCCCAGCCTACATTGTCTGCCATTGACAAAGTACTTGGTTTATTACCACTTCGAAAAATTTTTCTATGCAAAAAGCCTTCTGGAGAAAAAGTGTTTGTTGTAGAAAAATCATCTGATGCGATTAAGCCTTTTATTGCTGCCACATATTGAGATAATTCATCCCGCAGCCAGTCATGGTATGACAGTTTATCATCAAGCTGATCTGTCAGAGTAAATGCCTGCCCGTCAGAATAAAGCAGTTTTCCGTCAGGTGTAGTCGTAAAATCCAGCAATTTACTGTCATTAACAGTAAACAGCTCGGGAGAGAAAGTCCCCGCGTTTCTTACCTTATCCTTCGGGACAAACAGTACTTCTGATGCACTATCTGTATCTCTTGTCAGATATAGTCCGGCGGTAGAATCACGGCCAAATACCCGGCTGAAACCGATTCTGGAAAGATTGGTTCCCTCATAAACTTTTGACAGGCTCTGTCCATCGTGCGGAAGCCGGTAAACTGCCTCTTCTGTCAGGGTATAGAGCTTCTTGTCGACCATATCCAGCGCAATATCTTTGACCGGGTCAGGTGTTAAAATAAGAACACTATCTTTTACCTCTTGTCGGTAAACACTATTACGATCCGCATTATAGTGGTATACACCCAACTCACTGCCGACATACAGTTTCGACTCAAAATAACTCATACCATAATGTGATTGACCACCAGCAGAAGCCGAGCGGAGTATAAGGCGATCAAAGAGCGACAGTTCTCGAGTGTTGACGTTGAGCGCCAGAATCGCATCTTCCACTACGCCGGACTGGCCATTACATACCGCAAAGTAGAGGAATCGGCCTGAGGGGGTGAAGGTCATGCCACATAGAGGAGTATCGTGTGTCAGCTGCATATCAGGCAATAGCTGGCGAATATCACTGAAACTAACAGTGTGCAGGACAGACTTGGAGATATCTCGGATTTCAATGGCCATCGAAGATGCATTAGCGACAGCGTAGTAGCCAGCCACTTTAGCCGCTGCGACAAGATGGCTCTGTTCTTCCTCAAAAGGCCAAGATTCAGGCTTGAATTCAGATTGTTCTACTTTAGGTTGTTCTGCTTTAGGTCGCTCTATTACAGTATTATTATTGTTGTTATCATCAATGTGGTCTTGAGCATTGCCGCCGGAGCCATTACATCCAGACAAGGCAATTATAGGAAGCATCAGTCCTAACAGCTTCTTCTTACTCTTGATACTCATACGATCCCTCCAATAGCTGTCCATAAACGTTATTCATGTCGTGTATCCTCACAATGTGTTTTCTGTGTGTGGGAAATTTTATTGGCGAAAAGTGAGCTACTCACCGTAATTTCGGCTCAAGACTGAAGTCGTTTTTGTCTGAGCCTGTTTATCTTTCAGCCGTAGCAATGTTGAAAGATAAACAGGCTCTGGTAGTAAAAAACTCAATTTCCTAGTTCACTGGAGCACGGTTAGCCCATAAAAGAAGGCTGAGAGCGCTCGGCGGGCTTAATCATTATCAAAGAACTATTGATTGATGCGGGCTATGAACTTGCAAGTGAATATAAACGTTTCTACATATACTGTCGCGTGACACGACAAATAATTGTGACAATAGCCCTGTGAAAGAGTGATGGACGATTCCTGAGCGGCATTTTTTGGTTGATTTATCGACATATGGACAGTGAGCTGCGACGTGTGATGCCAATATCTGATGTATGTCATATTTACAACATAAAAAATATAGTGCTGCACGACTTCAATTGACGGTATCACTCGAAACGTTTATATTTCTGATGGTAGAATGACTCAATTACCACATTCTATTGTCAATCATCAAAATTGAGTGCTTATAGCGAGCTGCTATGTAGCGGTTTCTATTAGGTCTGATTTAACCGGTGAAGTCACTCATCCTGCGCTACGGTATCCGGATGGTAAAGCTGAAGTCTATTTTCATCTTTGACAAGTACTTGACCGCCAGTTTAATTTTGAAATGAAAGCAAGGATAATATGAAAATTTCACGCTCTACATTAGCTCAGGGAATAGGCGCACTTATAACCGCTAGCTCCCTTACGGCTCAAGCAGCTCCCGTGACTGAACAGCCTAATATCTTATTTATTTTTTCCGATGACCACTCCACACGAGCTATTAGCGCGTACGGTGGCGACCTGGTTAAAACACCCAATATCGATCGCATTGCCCAAGAAGGTGCCATCTTTGAGAACGCATTTGTTGGCAACTCAATCTGCCAGCCAAGTCGCGCTTCGATTATCACTGGTAAACACTCTCATCTAAATGGTGTTATCGACAATTCCTCCCGATGGAACCCGGACCAAACTATTTATCCGAAATTGATGGAAAATGCAGGTTACCAAACCGCATTGATTGGTAAATGGCACATGAATCCGGCCCCAGTTAATGAGTTTGGTTACTCTAATGTACTTAACGGCGCAGGTGGACAGGGTACCTACTACCAGCCTGAATTTATTGATAATAAAGGTAAAGTAACCACTGTTGAAGGGTACTCAACCGATATTATTACCGATAAGTCCATTGACTGGCTGGAACAGCAACGAGATGCTGATAAACCATTCTTGCTGCAAGTTCAGTACAAGTCTCCGCATACACCGCGTCGCCCGCCGCTGCGCAACCTAGAGTTATTCAAAGATACCAAGTTCCCTGTTCCTGCAACACTCTATGATGACTACAACACACGTGGCCAGCATGCTAAAGAAGCGTGGATGGAGCTATATGGTATGACAGCGGAAGGGATCAACGCTTTCCCACCTGCCGCAACAACACCAGAAAAGAAAAAAATCCGCGAAGATTGGCTAGCGAGTATGAACAAGCCTGATCGCGCGGCCTTCGATAAGTGGATGAATCGTTTGACTGATGATCAACGTAAGGCATGGCATGCAGCGTACGATGATATCAATGTTGAATATTGGAATAAGATCCAAACGCCAGCGTATAAAATGCGCTACGGCTTTGTTCCGCCAGAAGAGAAAAAAGCACGTACTGAATACAACTATCAACGTTTCATGAAAGAATACGCAGCAGCAACTGTTACTGTTGATGAAAACATTGGTCGTATTCTTAATTGGCTAGATGAAAACAACATGGCAGAGAACACCATTGTTGTATACAGCTCGGATCAAAGCTTCTATATCGGCGAACACGGCTGGGCCGAAAAACGCTATATGTATGAAGAAGGGATGAAAATGCCTTTCGTCATTCGTTGGCCTGACGTCATTCCTGCTAACTCTAAGCCTCAGGCTATGATCCAGAATATCGATTTCGGTCCTACCTTCCTTACGGCTGTTGGTCTGGATGTTCCGGGTGAAATGCAGGGTAAGTCATTTATGGATCTGCTGAAAGGTAAGCAGAGCGATTCCCAGTGGCAGAAAGAACGTCCTTACGTCTACTACCACTACTACATGGAAGGTGCCCATAATGTTCCTCGTCATGATGGTGTCCGAAGTGACCGTTATAAGCTGATTAACTTCTACTCAGAAAATGGCGGCAAGGGTCTGTTCGAAATGTATGACCTTAAAGTTGACCCTAACGAAGTGAACAACGTCTTTGATGATCCTAAGTACAAGGAAACTCGTGACACTATGGTGTCTGAGCTTGTCAAAACACGCCAGGAATATGGAGTGCCTGAAGATGCATATGAAGCGCCATATCCGTTTATGACCAGAGACGAGCGTAAAGCGTTAGGTTTCTAACTGGATGAACCATAGGCATCCTTTTGCTAAATCGGATGCCTATGAATTGAGATTTTCATCAAAATTGAGGGCTTATAGTGAGTTGCTCAGGGGCAATTTTCTACTAAGCCAGAGCAAGCCCGGTGAAGTCATCCATCCCGCATTACCGTGTCGGATGATGAAGCTGAAATCTAGATTTCACTTATATTATGTACTTGGCCGACTGTTTAATTTTGAAATAAAGCAAGGTTAATATGAAAATTACTCGCTCTACTTTATCAATGGGCATAGGGGCACTTCTAACCGCCAGTGCCATGACGGCTCATGCTGCTCCCGTGACTGAGCAGCCCAACATTTTATTTATTTTTTCTGATGACCACTCTACTAAGGCTATCAGTGCTTATGGCAGTGAGTTTGTAAAAACGCCTAACATCGATAGAATTGCTAACGAGGGTGCTATTTTTCAAAACACGTTTGTAGGCAATTCCATCTGTCAGCCAAGCCGCGCTTCAATTCTTACGGGTAAGCACTCTAATCTTAATGGTGTTATTGATAACTCTTCTCGATGGAATCCGAACCAAACCATTTATCCACATCTACTAGAAGATTCGGGATACCAAACAGCACTCATTGGTAAATGGCATATGCGACCAACACCGGTCAATGAGTTTGGTTATTCAAACGTCCTCAATGGTCATGGTGGCCAAGGTTCATATTACCAACCTGAGTTTATTGATAACAAGGGCAACATTACCACTGTTGAAGGTTACACAACCGATATCATCACAGATAAATCTATCGAATGGCTGGATAATCAGCGAGATGCTGACAAGCCCTTTTTGCTGAAGGTACAGTTCAAATCTCCGCATACTCCTCGCCGCCCGCCTCTGCGTCATTTAGAACTGTTTAAGGACAAGACTTTCCCTCTGCCTGATACGCTATTTGATAACTACAACACCCGAGGTGAGCACGCAGATAAAGCCTGGATGAAGATGTATGGTATGTCTGGTGAAGGGATCAATGCCTTCCCTCCTGCGGGTACAACGCCAGAAAGGGAAAAAATCCGTGAGGACTGGCTGGCAAGCTTGAGCAAACAGAAGCGCGCTAATTTCATTAAATGGATGAAGCGTCTTACCGATGAGCAACGTACAGCTTGGCATGCCGCTTATGATGATATCAACGTAGACTACTGGAAGAAGATCCAGTCGCCACCGTTTAAAGTACGCTACGGTAAGGTGCCTGAAGACGAGAAAAGAATCCGCGCCGAGTATATTTATCAGCGTTTCATGAGAGACTACATGGCCGCAGTGACAACTGTCGATGAAAACGTAGGTCGTCTGCTGGAATGGTTAGATGAAAACAACATGGCGGATAACACCATCGTCGTTTATAGCTCTGATCAAAGTTTCTTTATTGGTGAGCACGGCTGGGCTGAAAAACGTTACATGTACGAAGCAGGGATGAAAATGCCGTTCGTGATCCGCTGGCCAGGAAAAATTCCGGCGAACTCCAAACCAGAAGCGATGATCCAGAATATTGATTTTGGCCCAACCTTCCTAAGTGCTGCCGGTGTTAAGACTCCGGGTGAAATGCAGGGCAAATCGTTTTTGGATGTACTGACTGGCAAAAAAACGGATGCCGAGTGGCAGAAAGAGCGCCCAATCGTCTACTACCATTACTACATGGAAGGCGGTCATAACGTGCCTCGCCATGACGGTGTTCGAAGTGATCGTTATAAGCTGATTGACTTTTATTCTCAAAATGAAGGCAAGGGCTGGTTTGAGATGTACGATCTGAAAGCTGATCCTAATGAAGTTAATAACGTTTATGAAGATCCGAAATACAAGCAGACGCGTGAATTCATGACTGAAGAACTTGAAAAAGCCCGTCGTGATTACGAAGTGCCTGAGGATGTATTCGAAGCACCATATCCTTATATGAATAGGAAAGAAAGGAAGGCATTAGGTTATTAATTGAATAAGTCATAGGTGTTCAATACGGTATTGGATACCTATGAATTTAAATATTCAAAAAAGTAAGCCAACCTTTGGGCTGCCTCGTTAAGGGAACCATATTTCTTAACGAGGTAAACCATTACAAATGTAATGAAATAAGCGATCCCTCCATCCTCCCCACGAGATACCCGTTCACATAGTATGAAAGTTTTGGATTATAAAAAATGGCTTCTCAGCTTAGGACTGTTATTAAGTATAACGTCCTATGCTGAAGAGGTGACGGATAACGACATTCCTGTAATATCGCCCTTAGCCACCGAAGTGGAGTTTGGTTATCAAGCTTACTCTGGTAATTCTGATTCCGAGTCCCTAAATGCACGCTTCAGTGTGGAATATAAGGCTGGACGCTACCGCTCTACAGGCGAGTGGAAATATTTCATGTTGTATAAAGATGATCTAGAGGAGAGAAGACAATCGACTTACCAAGCACAAGTTGACTATAAGCTAGGAGCAAAAAGCTATTTATATGGCAGCTTTAAAAGGATCGATTCTAAGCACAGTGCTTACTTTAAAAACTATACGTTATCCAGCGGATTAGGTTATCAGTTCTCTTATACAAAAAGGTTTGTATTTGAGCTTGAGCTTGGTCCTGGATTTCGTTATCAAGAACCTAATTTAAGTAAGATAGGTAAAAAAGACATTATCTTTTCCGAAAAAGTTGAAGAGGTGATATGTCGAGCTAATGTTAATACGACTTGGCAGGCTCTCGATAACTTAAGCCTATCCGCTAACCTAACGATTGTTTCAGGTAAGAGCAATACTCAGACAGATACTGTGTTAAGTGCCACTAATAACATCACAGAAAGCATTGCCTTAAAGCTGTCTCACAGCAGCCAATACTATAATAAAGTCCCAGACGGGTTAAATAAACAAGACAGTATTTTCTCCGTGAATCTGCTCTTCCTCTTCTGATCGTACACTGATCTCCCGTAAGTCAGACCTATCATTTTGACCGTGCTTTGTCAGTCAAAATGGTTGAAAATTCGATGAAGATCACTTGGTAGAAACGTTTCTATTGAGTTCGCAATCACCTTGAGGTAGAGTGCAAAAAGTTATTGATTTAACGTTAAATGACCATTGCCACGGCCTGCTTTTTTTTTGCCATTCAGCTTCTGAGGTTCGTGAAAATAGTCATCAGAAAAGATAAATATTATTATAAGCAATGAATATTGCCATTTTACCTAACAATTAGAATCGTTTTCGAGGAATAAATGTCTAACCAGTCTCGCTCTACTCACAGTCAATGCCATGTCATGGCAAAACCTAGCAGCTCTGTATGTAATCTAGATTGCGAATACTGCTTCTATCTTGAAAAAGAAAACTTATATCCTGAACGTAAAAAAAATTGGCGAATGTCTGATGAAACGTTAGAAGCTTACATCAAACAAAATATTGATGCCCAGGATAACGTTGATGTGGATTTTTCTTGGCAGGGTGGGGAACCGACCTTGCTGGGGCTTGAATTTTTCCAGAAAGCCATTGAACTTCAAGAGAAATATAAAGGCAGCCATCGTATTCACAATGCCTTTCAGACCAATGGTATTTTACTGAATGACGAATGGTGTCAATTTCTAAAAAAACACAACTTCTTGATTGGCATCTCGATTGATGGCCCTGCCGAGTTACATGATAACTATCGCGTTAACCGAGCCGGCCGCCCTTCACATGCCAAAGTGATGGATTCTATTGCGCTTCTCAAGAAGCACGGTGTTAATTTCAACACCTTGACGGTTGTGAATGCAGAAAACGTGAAACACCCGGAAAAGGTATATGATTTTCTGACCGGTATCGGCTCTACCTTCTTGCAGTTTATTCCGATCGTCGAGAGGAAGTCGACTGAGGTCACCAAAGACGGATTGCAACTGGTTAATCCTAACTTTGAGTATGAAGCCAATGTGACTCCCTGGTCTGCACCTTCTAAACAGTATGGTGAGTTTCTAAATCGTATTTTTGACCACTGGATAAAAAAGGATGTTGGCCGAATTTTCGTCAATATCTTTGATAATACGCTTGCGACCTGGTGCAAAGAGCCAGCTAATCTTTGTACCTTTTCTGAGACGTGTGGTCATGCCTTTGTGCTAGAAGCAAATGGTGACCTGTATAACTGTGATCACTTCGTATACCCCGAACATTTGGTCGGAAATATTCACGAATCGAGCATTCGCGAACTTAACCAAGATGATAAAGCGTTCACCTTCGGACAAGATAAAAAAGACAAATTGACCAAGCAATGTGTTGAGTGTGAATTCCGTTTTGCTTGCCATGGTGGCTGTCCTAAGCATCGATTTATTACATCAAAGTCTGGTCAACCGGGACATAATTATTTCTGCGAGGGTTATGAGAGTTATTTCCGTCATACCGAGCGATATATGAAAATGATGCGTGACTTATTGATTAGTGGTCGACCAGCATCCGATGTGATGATGCAACTTTATCAGCAACAAATATCGGTTAAGAAAAATAGCCTTGGACGAAATGCACCTTGTCCATGTGGTAGCGGTAAAAAAAGTAAGCGATGCTGTAGCAATCTTTTTTAATTGAGTTGTTTTTTGTTTTGAGTCGTATTTGTTGTTATGGAGAATAATGATGTATTCGAATGATAGAGTAAAAAATTTAACCAGGGCAATATCTGAAAAAACGAAGAAAAAACATCTTAGAAAGTTATTAAAAGATGCACCAATGAATGAAAAGTAACGACCCATAGTTTTAAGGGGTTCTGTTCATTGCTTTGCAATCATAATAATTATGCGACTTAAGGCTTGTTTCCAATAATGACTGGATATTGGTTGTTATTGGAAATGCCGAGAGTCGCACAGTTATATTTAGTTTATATCATCAATAGAACCATTATTACGAAAAGAAATCCCCTATAAACCTGAAATGAATCGCATCGGGTTTATTGCTGTCGATATAGGTAAATAATCTATTTCAGGTACATCGTCAGTAATAATGTTATGTGATGGTATGAGGGCTATTCATTCATCAGCCTATTGGTATTTCAAAGACTATCCGGCAATAACTGATATTTTGACCAATACTGCTTTGTTTCGCCAGTAATTAATCGGCTTGTTCTTAACGAGCAGCAGCAGAACATGCAACATCGGCGAGAGTCGTTAGAAAATTTTAATGGAGTATTTATGACACCAGCTTGGAAGCGTTATTTATTGATGCTGAGTGTATCACTTAGTTTACCTGTATTGGCGCAGAATACTTTTAGCTCTGCTGTACAAGTGGAGAAAGCCCCCCCTGCTTCAGTGAAGCACTGGAATGACGAGAAGGCAGAAATGGATAGTTTTATTAGTGATCTGATAGCTCGAATGACGCTAAAAGAAAAGATTGGTCAGTTAGATCTTCAAAGTGGAGGGCATGCAGTTACAGGTTCTGTGCTCAACGATGATTACATGCAACAGCTTCGCGAAGGCCGAGTCGGCTCGGTATTTAACGCTTACGGTGCTGAATTTACCCGTGAACTACAGAGAATTGCTGTAGAGGATACTCGGCTAGGTATTCCTTTGCTTATTGGCTTAGATGTCATTCATGGTCATAAAACAATTTTCCCTCAGTCGATTGGGGAAGCGGCATCCTGGGATTTGGAAACAGTTAGAAATGGCGCCCGTGTAGCGGCTCGAGAAGCTGCGGCAGAAGGCATCAACTGGACCTTTGCGCCAATGGCCGATATCGCCCGAGATCCGCGTTGGGGACGTGTAGCCGAGAGTGCCGGTGAAGATCCGTATCTGAGTACTGCAATGGCAGTTGCAAGAGTTCAAGGTTTTCAAGGTGATGACTTGAGCCAGCCTGATACGATTATGGCAACGGCTAAGCATTTTGTTGGTTATGGTCTTGCTCAGGGTGGCCGGGACTACAACACGACAGACGTTTCTGAGCATGAACTGTGGACGACACAGATGCCTGCGTTTAAGGCGATGGTTGATGCCGGAGTGGCGACATTCATGACTGCGTTTAATGATCTCAATGGTATTCCTGCGACCGGCAACAAAACGTTGCTGACCGATATCTTACGCGATCAGTGGGGCTTTGAGGGCTTTGTCGTAACGGACTACACAGCAATTAACGAATTGGTACCACACGGTTTTGCCCGTAATGAGAAACATGCTGCTGAATTAGCTTTCAATGCTGGGGCAGATATGGATATGGTCGGCCGAGTATATATTAATTATCTGGAAGAGCTGGTGGAAGAAGGTAAAGTTGATATTGCCAAAATTGATCATTCTGTCCGCCTGATCCTTGAAATGAAATGGCGTTTGGGACTGTTTGAAGACCCTTACCGTTATTCTGACATCGAACGTGAAGAAAAAGAGATCTTAAGCCAACAGAACCTAGAATCAGCCCGTGATGCGGCTCGAAAATCATTTGTTTTACTTAAGAACGACAACCAGACACTTCCATTAAACGAAAAGAAGATTGATTCAATTGCATTGATTGGCCCTCTGGCAGACAGCAAAAGGGATACCATCGGTAATTGGGTGATAGCTGGCGACGGCCGCGATCAACCCATCACAATTAAAGAAGGTCTCGAAGCCCGTCTGGGGAATAAGGTTGAGATCAACTATGCAGAGGGGGCAACAAGCGCTTATCTTGTTGATGAAGAAACGATGGCTACGCATGGCGGCAAGACCGTTTCATTCGTCTTAGAAGATGATTCCAGCCTTAAGTCTAACATCCAGGATGCGATTGAAGCCGCGAAGAAGTCAGATGTCATTGTGATGGCTTTGGGTGAAGAACAGCGCATGTCTGGCGAGGCGTCCAGCCGTGTTGAACTGACACTCCCTGGAAATCAGCAACGGTTAATGGAAGAGTTAAAAAAACTTGATAAGCCGATGATACTGGTACTGCTAAGCGGCCGACCAAACGACTTGCAGTGGGCAGATAAAAATGTCGATGCTATTTTGCATGCATGGTATCCGGGCACTCAGGGCGGTCTGGCTATTGCCGATGTCTTAATGGGCGATTATTCTCCTTCAGGCAAGCTTCCAATGACCTTCCCGCGCTCTGTTGGTCAGGTACCTCTGTTCTATAACCAAAAAAGTACCGGTCGTCCGTATGACGCGAGTAATCCGAATCAACGTCAAGAACATTACACCTCTCGTTATGATGACTCGGCGAATACACCACTGTATGCGTTCGGACACGGCTTGAGCTATACCGATTTCACCTACGGCAAAATTAAGCTTTCTTCTAATACACTGACAATGGATGGTGAAATAGAGGTGGCGGTCAAAGTGACCAATAGCGGTGACTCTGCAGGTGAAGAAGTGGTTCAGCTCTATACCCGTCAGCTGGTGGGCTCTATCACTCGTCCGGTTAAGGAATTGAAAGGTTTCCAAAAACTGCATTTTGAGAAAGGTGAATCTAAAGAGGTTAAATTTACCCTCACAGCTGAAGATTTAGCTTTTTACCGTGCGGGCCTCAACTGGGGATCAGAGGCAGGCGACTTCTATGTTTATGTCGGCACTGCATCTGACAACGTCCAGAAAGCTGAATTCAAACTTATCGACAAGTAATGACATGTTTCCGTGCCAAAACGGGTTCCGTTTTGGCACAGCGATTTGTTGATCAGTATTCATAAAAAATCAAACTGCAGTTGAAAGGTAAAATGTCGTGAAAAAGTTATTACCATTATTAATCTCAGGACTTCTGACACAAGTTGGCTGTACTGCTGATGCAGAAGCAAAAACCGACGTCGCTTCAAGTGCCGAGCCTCAGCGTCCGAATATTATTTTCATCATGTCTGATGATCACGCCGTGCAAGCGTTGAGTGCATACGGAAGTGCAATCTCTAAACTGGCACCAACCCCAAATATTGACCGAATTGCAGCTAACGGTGTTCGATTTGCAAACTCATTTGTGACGAACTCTTTATGCGGGCCGAGTCGTGCTGCCATGCTGACCGGTAAATTTGGTCACAAAAACGGTTTCAACTATAACGGTCAAACCTTTGATGGTAGCCAAAATACCTGGCCGAAGACTCTTCATGAAGCCGGCTATACGACTGCGCTGATTGGGAAATGGCATATTAACCTAATTCCAAAGGGGTTGAACTTTGATCACTGGGAGATCCTTAATGATCAAGGTGAGTATTACAATCCGGATTTTATCACCAAAGACGGTGTCAAAATGGAGATGGGTTACACCACGGATTTAATAACGGACAAAACCATAAAATGGTTAGATGGACAGCGTGATAAAAGCAAGCCGTTTGCCCTCATGATGCACCATAAAGCACCACACCGTAACTGGATGCCCGCACTTCGCCATACTCAGTTGTATGCCAATACCCAATTCCCTGTTCCAGAGAATTACTTTGATAATTATGACGGTCGAGTTGCTGCGGGTAAGCAAGAAATGAATATCTATCGTGATGCTCAGGAAGGTCACGACCTTAAGATGACGACGGGAGTTGGTAAATCTGAGTGGCGTAAGGATATCTGGCCGCACCTGTTGGCGCGTTTGACTGATGAGCAGCGGGCCGAATGGGATGCCGCCTATCAAGAACGTAACGATTACATGAATGCCAACGAGGGCAATTGGTCAGAAAAAGAGATGGCTGTTTGGAAATATCAGCGTTACATGCAGGACTATCTAGCCACCATTGCCTCTGTCGACGAAAGTGTCGGTAAAGTCTTAGACTACCTGGATGAAAATGGGCTCTCTGAAAATACGCTTGTCGTGTACACGTCTGATCAAGGCTTCTTCCTTGGTGAACATGGCTTCTTTGATAAGCGCTTTATGTATGAAGAGTCTTTTTCAACACCTTTAGTCATGCAATATCCAGCAAAGATCAAACCAGGTACTGTGGTTGAAGGACTCGTGCAGAACATTGACTATGCGCCGACATTTCTTGAGTTTGCCGGTGTTAATGCGCCTAAAGATATGGATGGTGAGTCAATGGTGAAGCTCGTGACTACCGGTGATGCGAGTGAATGGCGCAATAGTTTGTATTACCACTACTATGAACTGCCAGGGTTCCACAATGTCGCACGTCACTATGGTGTACGAGATGACCGTTACAAACTGATGCATTTCTACTACCCTGACGATCAGTGGGAATTCTACGATCTGAAAAAAGACAGTTCAGAAATGAATAACGCAATTAATGATCCTGCTTATAAAGATGAAATTGCACGCCTTAAGCTTGAGCTGAAGAGACTTGAGAAGCAGTACGATGTACCACCAATGGCAGAGTGGGAAGATATGGAGCTTATTCATAATCCAAAGGACAGGTTAGAAGATCTTTTTCCTAAACAGCTTCAGTGATAACCGATAGCTGAGCGGATATGGTCGCTTGTGAACCCCTGAGTTTAACCGCAGGGCTGAGTAATTGAGAGATATTTGTTCGTGTTGGTGATAGTTTTGGCAGTTAACAATAGATTTGCCGAAAGCTACTTTACAGCTCGAGCTGGGCTCTGTATTATTCGCCGCATTGGAGAGATGGCTGAGTGGTTGAAAGCACCGGTCTTGAAAACCGGCATACGTTTATAGCGTATCTAGGGTTCAAATCCCTATCTCTCCGCCACTTCTTTTTATGAATAAAGCCTTTGATTTTCAAAGGCTTTTTTCATATCTAAATGTTGTCAAATCACCCATTCGCAATGAGGTGAGACAATGTACCTACTAAAGCAAGCAAATTCTGTATATTACTCAAGGGTTTGTACTCCAAAAGCATTATTGGAAATTGGCTATCCATTCGACATAAAAGTGTCGTTAATGACTAAGGATCGTTCGACCGCTATCCAACGTAACTTTTTGGTTGCCTCCACGATAAAAGCTGCTTTTTTGGCTGAAAGCCCTATCTCTTATGAAGAGTTTAAGAAAAAACTCGATGCTGAAATTGATAGAATTCGGCGTAAATCATTCAAAGTTGTCGACTACAAAGTCCCATCAATTAAACGTACCACGCACATTGTTAGCCATCAAAATTTCGTAGTACAGTCTCATGATGACATCGATGCAAATTTAGATATTGATATTTATCCACCAGAAAAACCGATTCTTGATGTTCTTAACGAATTTATTGTGAATAAACGTGCTAGTGGTATTACTCATCTCACGTGCCATCAACTGAAGCAACGCATCACTCATTTTGCAGAGTTCGTTGATAATAAGTCTGTTGAGTCGATTAATAGTCAAGACATCATGAAGTATTTGGCCCTCTTGAACTCAGAAGGCCGTAGTAAGAAAACTAATAAAGATTTTTTTGCTTCTGTTAAACAGTTCTTAAAGTGGGCAAGACTCATGTTCTATATCGATTCAAATCCTGCTCAAGAAATTGTCCCTAAGTTTAAAAAAGGCAAACATGCAAGCGAAGAGAGAGAGCGTTGGGAATTACCTGAATTACTAAAACTATTTGATAGTCATTACTTTACTAATGTTGATGAAGATTTAAAGTGGGTAACTCTACTACTTTTCTATCACGGGTTGCGTCCATCAGAAGCATGTCAGTTGCGTGCTGCTGATTTCAAAGTTAAAGATGGCATTTACTACCTTAAAATTACGGATGAAGGTGAAAATCAGCATGTGAAAAATGAACATGCTGTACGAATTGTTCCAATTCATAGGGAGCTTCTTCGACTTAACTTTATTGAGTTTGTTTCTACAAAAAAGAAATTGAAAACAGTTCAACTTTTTAACTATCGGCCTCTTGGTAAAGATGGCGATTGGTCGAAGCAGTATCGAACCAAATTCGGCAAGA
Organism: Photobacterium sagamiensis; assembly: GCF_050337085.1. Classification (NCBI taxonomy): domain Bacteria; kingdom Pseudomonadati; phylum Pseudomonadota; class Gammaproteobacteria; order Vibrionales; family Vibrionaceae; genus Photobacterium; species Photobacterium sagamiensis. The sequence continues at coordinate 120,173 of NZ_JAKJSP010000020.1, forward strand.
TACAAACCAGTATAGGGTTTGAAGCTGGTGATCGCCCAACAGCCTACAGTTTTCGTCATACGTTTATCGATGAACTTAAACAAGCTGGTATAGCAGAACATGATGTCGCGGAGGTCGTTGGTCATGTTAATAAAAATATCACATTTGGTCGATACGGAAAGAAATCGGATTTGAAGCATCTTCAAAAAGTAGTGGATACGTTCGATATTTTGGGAGGGTTTGCATAATGTTTAAGCTAACTAATGATATCCGTAGTTCTATTCTTGATGCACTTGAAGAGGCTTCTTATTCAAATCATTTAGATATTTCCCAGTATATGAAATTAGGTATTACACATGCTGAGATTGGCATCATTGACTTGGCTAAGTCGTTATTGCAACAATCACCTAATTTAACTGAAACAGATCTGATTCAAGCAGGTATATCCAAACGAAAAATAGATGCTCTTCTTGGTGGTTTAAGCAATATCAAGATGTTGTTAGGTCTATCAGATATAGAGCAATCCACCTTATTTCTCGATTGGATAGGCAAGTGTCCAAATAACGAAAAGATAATCATACCGTATTGGCTCTACGTTGAATATCAGCAGGAGATTAGAAGTAGGTTCACGGATAGCTGCAATTTATGCAAGATAAACGATCAGCAACATATCTATATTCAGTTGGATCACGGTATCAGCCTACCAGCCCTCCCGTTAACACGAAAAAAGTATGCAAAGATACCCATAAACAATGCTGAATTGATCGGTGTAGTGTGTGTACTCCTAAGTATGCAAGGTTTTGTACTTGAGAGGATCAACAATGAAAGGTCGGTTATCACGGCAAAAGATGTGAATGCTGATGAGAGAGTAGTTATTTCTGTAAGCTGCTGGTCTTCAAAAGCAACTACAAATAGTCAGTCGGACTTAATTATCTGCGTTATCGATGATTTTTTGCAAGAAAATGTTGTTCACCAAGAAAACTCATTTAGGCCTTGTATCATTACTTTGGATCAACTACTGGAATTGTAGTCGTAAAGCTAGCGAAAAACGCTTGTATTCAGTTTGAATACAAGCGTTTCGGTTCTAAAGTTCCAAATAGGGCGAAGATTGCATTGCCTAACGCTGGTAAAAACACAAGCTACCCAATAACCACACCATGATAGTAGATAGTCTACATACCTTGGCTTGAGAAAAAATGCTTATACCGTCCACTTAGGGCGGTTTTTAGTTGATTAAGTTAACTATTGAATCGACAAATATATAATAAAAACAACCGCTTACAAGTCTCAATCTTGACATGGATCACGTTTAAAGTAATTAAATTTGGCTATTACTTTGCTACTTCTAGCTATGATCTTCTTACTTCGAAAAATAATCTGTTTATTTTCAGTCTGTTACGGTTAATATTTGTTTTTCAAATATATAACCTATTGAATTTATTGGAATTTTTATGGTTGATAATTATTTTTTAAGCATTAGCATAGATATCAACTTCAACATATTCATCAACCTAATCTCGTAGGAGAACGCCTATTTATCTTTAAATCAGATTGATGGCACCGATGAAAACAACGAAAAAATAAGCGGTGATATTTATGAAAAAACAAACGAAAAATATTATAAGTGAGAGAAAAGTCCGCCTTAAGGCAAAGCTACAAGCTAAACGTAAAGGTACGAGAAAATCAGTGATCTCATTAGATAAAAAAGATTACGAACCAAATAGTGTTGCATATCAAGTATGTCATGTTATGAAAACTAAAAAAAGACGGGTTGCTGATACTACTTTTACAGGTATGAAACCACATGCCAGGCATATTATTAAGCGACTAGGTAACAATGTAGCAAAAGATTTATCAGCAACCGATATAGAAGATTTTGTCGAAGACATGTTTGAATACGGTGTAGAAGCAAAAGTCATTAATGGTTGTTTTACTATTCTTAGAGCGGTATTCGTGCGGGTGCATAGTGATTCTAACGTTAGTCCAATGAAGAGAATCGAAAACTACAAGCTTTCAGGTACCAAGTTACACCCATTATCAGAAGATGAATTGAAAGTCTTATTTGCTCAAGTTACACCTGATGTCATGTCTAAGATGATGTTTATGTGCGGTGTATTGACAGCATGCAGAGTAAGTGAACTTCCATGTTGGACGTGGGAAAATGTAGAGTTTTTTGATGATGCTGAAACAGGAAAAGAGCATGCTCGCGTAACGATTGATCTTGCAAAGCCAGCCAATGATTACAAGGTAGTCAAAACACCAGATTCAGAAAGAACAATCGTCACATCACCTGAATGTGCTCAAATTTTACGGGTTCTTGAGAAGCGAACTGCTAAGCTAAAGCCTATCGAATTTGACGTTATTCAGCGGGATAATCGAAGTGTAGAGATAATGAAAAGGCGGTTTGTATTTTATAACGATCAAACTGGCCAACCTTGGTTGAACCCTAAACAGTTTAGTAAGCAATTTTTTACAAGCTTCTTGAAGGAAGCAGGCATTTCTCATCGTGGGCCAGGCCAACTAAGACATACATGTGCATCGTTACATTATGCAAAGGGGGTAAGTCTCGCTTGGATAGCAAAGTTATTGGGCCATAAGAGCACATCTATTGTAGAAAAGCACTATGCTCGTGCTAATGAAGTCAACTTGAAATCTGAACAGCAAAAAGCGGATGCGACTATAGCTACTCTGTTTAAAACAATAAACTCCGATAGCATTATTGTTAATCGTGATGTTTTGCTGAAACAAAATAAATTACCACAAGTTGATTTGCCTGCATTATTGGCGAGGTTGCGTAGCACATCTGATGATAGTGAGAGAGATGCGCTCTGCGCTCAGATTGAGTTGCTTTATGCAATGGGAGTGTAGGTCATGCTTAACTACGTTGAAGTGGCGGGGAAAGACTGCTGCTTACCTAACCTTACTATTTTCCTGTTGCTTACTTACCTGCCTTTCTTAGTCAGTAAGGAAGGTAAGTAAGATGATGGACATGACGCAAAAACAGCTCGCATTCGAAAAAGCGATGGTAGCCAGTGGTAAAGATCCTGAGAAAGGAACAGCATTTGATAAATATGTGGAGCAATACAACATTGCCACTAATTATGGACAGAAGAGCATTTCAGCCAAGCACTTACAATCCCTTGCTGGTGGAGAATACTCAAAAGCACGCATAGCACATCAAGTGCTCTCATCGTCTATACCGACAAGCTACCAGCAGCGGTCTGTTCCTGACTGGTTTATTACAATTATTGAATCCGCTCAAATAGATACGAATAGTCTATGGAATGCCTTTGATTCTGAAATGCATGAGCAAATTGAACGTAGAGTTAAGCTTGCTGAAATTGAAAAAGAGAATGCTATCGTTCAGCTTCAAGAGTCTGACTCAGTTATTGATGAACTACAAGATGAAGTCAAAACACTCCAGCAACACGTTACTGAACTTAACCTTATTCAAGCTGAGTTAGATGCATTGAAGAGCCGATATGAAGTGGTTCTTGAAGACCTCTCCTTATCCGTACAAGAGAATTCATTCCAGCAACAACAGCCTACTGATTTTTATGAGATGGAAAACAGGATGGCTGCTGATAGAGCAAGAATGAAACAGCAAGAGAACCAACATTTAGCCCTTCAAAAAGCGCATCAAAATTTACGTGAAGAGCATAATAATTTGTTGTTAGAAAAAGGTAATCTTGAAGGAGAGAACCTAATTCTTAGACAGCAATCGGACTCCTCTAGTGGTGACGATGAGAACTTTGATCCTACACGCGGGATGGCTAAAATTTTCGGTAACAATACAGAATAAATTCGCAACGCGCCTTTGCGGTCAAAATATAAAGAGCAAGGTTACTCCTGCACCGTACAAATCGTTCCTCATTGTCGGTGCTCAGCTTCGCTGACCGGAGCCTTGCAATGGCGGCTGCCCTTGACTCGCTTGGGTTGCACCCAAACCCGCTAAAGATAACAAGATCTATTCTAATGGACGTGAACTGATGACAAAAAGAAAATACAAAAAAAAAGATATTGGTAAAAGTTATTTATCCGATCCGCACCTTTTTGATGCAGTTGAATATGCGATTGAAACCCTGGTTTCCGCAGGAGAGAGAATCACTCAAAAACGCATTGCGGAACTGACCGACACGAATATTACCGTAATCAAGCACATTTATCCTTATTTTGCCGAGAGGAAAACCCAGCGAATCGAGCTGCGGTGCTCTGTTGTGGAAAAAATGCAATGGCAGCAGAAGGCGCAACAAGCCGATATGACGGTTTCCCGGCTGGCCAGCCAATCGCTTAACAACGTAACGGTCAGTATTCCGCCTACCCAGCAACTGCGCGGTGCCATAAACCGCGTGGTAGTTGAGCGTGTCAGTTTTAATACGCTGATTAACCAACTAGCCAAGTGGGTCAACACTTACAAATCTTCTGCAGATGAATTATTTGTGGTGACTCAGCTTAAGCATCTATGTGAACAATTTGATACGCACGATAAAAAGGTGATGACAATTCTCGGACAAGATCATCAATACGATGAATTTTACCGGTTACCTTCCTCACCTAGGCAGGAAGGAAGGCAATGACAGCTATCGCTATTTTTAAGACTGATGGGGCTCATACATCAAAGCCTACCGCGGTTACTGACTACATTCATGGAAAGTACTCAGCCCTGACAGATACACAGAAAGAATTACTGAAGCAAAATGAAACATTATTGAGATTAGCCAGGGAGTCAGGTGATGTACAACTGGAGGCTGAAGCTACTTATCTCCTTGGCCAGATCCATGGCAAGATACGCAATCCGCCGCCGCAACCGATCACTGATAATCGGGCACAGGTTGAGTATGCCATTGCGATTACGCCGCATGTACATAAATATACCTCCGGTGTTATTGCACATGCCGAGGAAGATACTGAGAAGATACTGGCCAAGCCTGCAATAGAACCTGAATTTCGAGAATTGTTGGAAGCGCTGTTTTTTGCGGGGTTACCCGAAGAAGATCGCTTAATTGAGTGGGTCAGGCATACTCACGAAAAATTCATTGAAAATCACTTTGTGGTTCCACGCATTCATTTGCGAACAGGAAAATATTTCAATCCTACCCCGCCGGGCTGTGAGGGAGATCTTAACGCTGTGCGTAACTACCTGAATTTTAAGTACGATCTTGCCAGTCCAGATGATCCAGAGCGTAGCAGACTGACACAAGGCCCCAGAATTTATGAAAAAAATCGTGATTTGAAGAAGGTCCTGAATCAGCTTGTCGTTGATTTAATAAACAAAAGACGCATCAACAATCGTGATGATGTCGTTAATCTATTAAAGCAACAAGACGTTCAAAAGGCCTACGGTTTTTATAATGTAGAAATCTCAAGCAACTTTATACGCATTTATCCAACCAACAAACTTAAGGCGGTCAGGCTCAGAGGCAAAATTTTCTCGGGTGCTTTTCAAAGCATTGAAAGCTTGGCCGGGGAGAAAATAATCCAAAGCCGCGATGAGCGCCTGACTGAGCTTAAAGAAGAGTTGGAACATCGTATTAGAAAACGTGCTGCATTCAATATCAGAAGGTATTTGACCGTGAATGCTGGCATAAATCAAACCAAGCCCACACCTGAGAACGAGGGGCAGTCCCAACAGCTTGAACCTACTGAGTTATCTAAACAGGCTTCAATCAGCAAGGGGAGCCTGTTTAGCGCTACTTCTAGAAATCCATTACCAGAGCAAATCACAGTCAGTTATTCAGATCTGGTGCTGGGAGATCTCGATCCGGCATTAACAGGTTGGCAGTTAGTCGAAGAGTTGGAACGGCGGCGAGTCGTTGCTGCCATGATAGCGGAAGAAGCAGCAAGGAAGAAACAGGCGGCTTTGCTGAAAGTATTTCAGAAATTGCATCATTATTTAATCATCAATAATAAAGGCACAGAATATGAGTTATTTGGAGCAACAATTGCTGAACTGTATACAAACTATGCAGAGCGAGAACCAAGTACAAACCAACGCGTTAATGCAACAACAGCAAGAACAATCGAAGTCTTACGAAACCAGTATGAAACAGTTGATGCAGGAGTATCAGAAGGAAAGACAAACCCTGCTTCGCAAGCTGATAGAGACCCACAACTTTATAACAGACGAGTACAACAGCTCGCTGCAATTACTTCAGCAGCTCGCAACCGAATCGGATACACGCTCTGGCTCAGCCGAGTCATTGTTGATGAAATTAACCAACCGAGTAACGTTATTGGAACAATCACAACAAGATGCCGAGCAAGCACTGACGGAATTAACCGAATTATTGTCCAGTTAGCAGAAAGCAGTAAATTGCTATCCCAGTTTAAAAATGAGATTGCTAGGAGGCTTATAGCTAGTAAACGACTGAAACAACAAACACTTACGGTAGAGATGTTGGTCAATCATATCAATGGTGACAAAGTATCAGTAATTTCAAAAACTGATCCAAACAAGCAATAGCCTGTATTGTCGGCCTTGAAGTCAAAGCCTAGGAGAGACTGTAAATAACTTCGTGTAATTGCTTATCTATAATGCTACTAATGGCTACTCCAGCAAGACTTTCATTACCGATAAAGAGATGCTATCGTTCATATTGCGGTCAAGGTTCCTACCTTAGCACGCTTCGAAGACTACTTTTTGGTTAGCAAATAAGTGTGGCAGCTGTCACTTGCCTGTATTTCCTCAATATTGACTTCAGCTTCCCAAGCTGATGACGTGGGTCGATTTTCGCTGTCCGCTCCAATCTTTTGTGTACAGAGCCTCAATATAACCATTTGAAACAAAAACTTTTTGCTGAGTTTAATGGTATTTTTGTTGTTGAGCCAAATACCAGCATGCTGTGTCGCGTTTATTCGCACTATGTGCCTAATCTGAACCGTCAAGATGGCAATGCATTTGAATGCTTTATCAGCTAGGTGAATAGTTCTACGAAATATACACCATCAACTATTTTGCACTAGCCTTTGCTTTGACGTTATTCAATATAAGCAGTTTGAGAAACTCCAACGAGAATATATTGTGAGCTTTTAGCATGATATCTATCAGATGGTTCAATAGCGCATACATCTTCTTCTGCCATACCGGTAACATTGAGAGCACGAGTTAATCCAGTCAGTTACAGATTACTTATATGGTGTTTCTCCGGAGTAGAGTAAGACGATCTGCAAGAGATAGTGATTGGATACTGACAAAAATTGAGCTGCAAATATCGGAACAGTCACGGAAGCTGTGTTAGCACCATGCGTTGAGCAATCTCGGCTACTGTCAAAGACTCAGCACAGGCAGCTTGTACAGCCGTAGCTACCATTTCTGGTGACAGAGCGCGAGGTCGCCCTCCGGCATGCCCCTTCAATAATCCACAAAGGCCGAGTTCATACCATGCGTGATACCAGTTATATACCACTCTCGGAGTGACACAAAGCTCAGCGCCGATCTTTTTAGGTGTAAGCTTACGAGCCAATAATAATAATATTCCTGCGGCTCGAGTGCGGATATCTCGGTGTATATGATTCAACGCCAGTTGCTGTAGGGTATGACGTTCAGGTTCAGTTAGCTGTACGTTACATTGCATCGTGCAGTTCAAGCGTCGTATGTCAGGTGATAATGAAAGTGTGGCTTAATGAATTTTGTTTTCCTCAAGCACTTACTGTATTTAATTCTTTGTTTTTTACATTGCTGATTATCTGTACTGACCCGGTGTATCTGCTTAAAGCTTTATTTCCTGAACAAGGAATGATTGGTCTTTACCGCGAATTGAAAAATGGCAAGGAAAAGTCTGTTCAGGCTGTATAATCTTGTCCAGTATTTTATTTGAGCCCCACCATTTTCAGCTATCTGTTCAATGGAATATAAAAAGTAATGCATTATGACCATCGTCATAATGTTTTGTCTCTCGGTTTGTTAACGTTTACATTAAAATGTTAACCGGGTGAACCGTCGCTGCATATTAAACAAAACAGCTCAAACTGAGTATACAAAGGCGGGTTAAAATGAAAAACCAAATATTATCATTGATAATGACGGACACTCAGGCAACCAATATGGTGGGATGTTACAGTGGGCAAGATGTTAATACTAACCACATTGATGCGCTGGCAGAAAAGGGAATCCAGTTTACATCGGCTTATACGTCTGCTCCCGTTTGTACTCCTGCCAGAGCTGGGCTATTTACCGGGATCTATGCCAATCAGTCGGGCCCATGGACAAACAATGTTGCACCCGGCAGTAATATCCGTACCATGGGGCACTATTTTAAATCCAAAAATTATCGTACTGGCTATATCGGTAAGTGGCATTTGGATGGTCATGATTATTATGGTACGGGTCAATGCCCGGAAGAGTGGGATGCAGATTACTGGTACGATGGCGCGAACTATCTTGCTGAACTGTCCGATCACGAAGTCGCCCTATGGCATAATGGCCTCAACACAGCAGAAGATCTAAGAGCCAATAATATTGGCCCGGAATTTACCTGGGCGCACCGGATCAGTAACCGGGCATTACGTTTTCTTGACGAAGCACAGGAAAACCGCCAGCAACCTTTCTTGCTTGTCCTGTCTTATGATGAACCTCACCATCCATTTACTTGCCCGCCAGAATATGTAGAAAAATATCATGACTTTGCCTACGACTTAGGAAATAAACCCTTTGATAGTTTGCAAAACAAACCTGAGCACCACAAATTATGGGCAGAAGCCATGCCTTCTCCTGTCGGTAAGGATGGAAAATATCGTCATCCGCTGTACTTTGGCTGCAACGATTTTGTTGATGATGAAATTGGCCGTGTAATTAAGCATTTAGACCAGTCAGAAATAGACAATACCTGGGTTGTATATACCTCAGATCACGGTGAAATGATGGGAGCTTATAAGTTAATAAGTAAAGGGGATGCCATGTATGATGATATCACCCGGATCCCACTTATTATCCGCCCGCCTAAAGCGCAATGGTGCCACGTGGAAGTTGATATACCGGTTAGCCATATCGATATTTTGCCGACTCTGCTCAAGATTGCTGATATTGATAAAACAGACATGTTGCCAGGCTGTGATTTGTGCTCTATCGCGCAACACCAGAACAGCAAGCGTGGCGTGATGGTTGAATTTAATCGTTATGAAATCGAGCATGACAGCTTTGGTGGTTTTATTCCGGTGCGCTGCTGGATTGAGAATGACTATAAGCTGGTGATTAACCTGTTTGCCGAAGATGAGCTGTATGACCGTAATCAGGATCTGGAAGAAATGGATAACCTGATTTTTTCTCCCGAGCACGCGATGATTCGCGACCAATTGCATGATCGCCTGCTGGGTTATATGGATCATATTCGTGACCCGTTCCGCAGCTATCAATGGTCAGCCCGTAGCTGGCGTAAAGATAAAGCAGCTCAGTGGATGGAGGCATTCAGACCTCGGCCAAATGATGGTGTGGCGCCTGTAGTACGTGATTATGATACCGGCATGCCCACCCAGGGCGTAAAGGTTGAAGATAAAAAGTTGAAGTTTTAATCGCAATCCCGAGCCGCCGAATCTCCGGCTTATTCGCGCTCTGCCAGCATAAGCCGATCTATCACATATATGAATCATATATGGCTTGGGCATGCCCGTTGTAGGCCATTTCACTATTTACAATAAACATATACCTCAAACACGTGTCACGTATATAAAATTAGTTAAAAGGAGCATAGCAAGATGGATAGTAACAAAACTAAAACATTACTTACGCTTACCATAGGTGCATTATTATCAGCACCGGCTTTAGCTACAATTCCGAGCATCGAGTCAGACACTGACTGGTTTGACACATCGGGAAACCTGATAGAGGCTCATGGCGGCCATATGTTTGAAAATGAGGGGACCTATTATTGGGTAGGGCAGGATCGCTCCCATAATAGCAACCTGTTTAAAGGCCTGAATTGTTACTCTTCAACCAACCTAGCTGACTGGAAATTTGAAAACAGCATTCTGACTCCAGAGAAAAACCCGGAGCTGGATGCCGATAAAATCGTTGCGCGTCCCAAGGTTGTCTTCAACCAGCTTACCAATTCCTTCGTTATGTGGTTTAAATATCGTGATCCTACGGGTGTTGCCCCTAACATGAAAGCAGGAGTTGCCAGCAGTACCAGCCCTTGTGGTAATTATAATGTGGAGCGTACTTTCTATCCGGAAATTGATGGCGTTCAGCATTATACCGGTGACACAACTATGTTGGTCGATACCGATGGAGAGGGTTACTATGTCGTATCCTCTATTGGCGAACTTGAGAATGGGGTGCCGGGAACGGTGGTTGGAGGCGAGAATTTACGCCGTCTGAAAGTCTTTAAATTAACGCCTGATTTCAGAGATGTGGAAGAATTTCTCTATGATTTCCCGGTAGAGGTAGATAAAAAATCCAGAAGAGAAGGCCCCGCTTTAATGAAGACGGGCGATACCTATGTATTGTTATCTTCAGGGACTACCAGCTGGAATACCAATCAGCAGAAGTACTCAACGGCACCGTCAATGTCAGGTCCCTGGAGTGAATGGAAAAATATTGGTGATGAGGTAGGTTTTGGTTCTCAAACCGCATTCATTATTCCGGTCAATGGCAGCAATGAGGCCACTTTTATTTATGCTGCTGATAGTAATAAAGGTAACGTTTTGGTCGATTCTCGTTATGTATGGTTGCCGATCAAGCAAAATAATGGTGAATTGAAGCTGGATTGGATGGCAAGCTGGGGCATAAGCGAAGCTACCGGAGAGTGGTACCCTTCGCTAGATGCGTCGTTACCAACAAATACGCTTTTTGGTACCGCTATAATAGACAGTTGTCCCTCGGTATCGAGCGGCTTTACGGTCAACAAACTAGGTACCGGTGGCAACAATAATGGCAGTCTACAAATTAATAATCTTTATGTCCCTCGTGCTGGAGACTATCAATTAGATGTGAGTTACTTCAGTTCCGAGGATCGTGAAGCAGATATTAGTATTAATGGTGAATACCAAAGTCGAAGCACTTTTTCTGCCAGCGGTGCTTGGTGTTATGACGGTGGAGTACCAGCCACAAAAACGATTACGGTTAATCTGAATCAAGGTGATAATTCCATTACTTTTTCTAACAGCGCAGGAAATGCGCCTGTTTTAGATAAGGTGACTTTACTTCCTTAGTCAGTAAAAAAGTTCTGATTATTCACGGAACGATGGGAACTGGAAAAAGAAAGCGACAGCAACTTGATGCCAGTGTCTAACAAAGACTGTTTACTGATCATGCGCTTACATGGGTTGAGTGAAGTGATTCAAAGTGGTGAATATATAATGCCTGGAGCAACGTTATACCAAACGGCTGACACAGATCTGATTGGATCAGATAATTGTTCAGTTTGATATTAATCTCTAACAGTTAATAAATCAGACCGAAAATAAGGGGAATATTTATTCCCCTTATTATTACTTGATTACCACCGAAACTCAGCTTGATTGAAGCTAAAAAGACGCATGTTTAACATGTTGATTTTGTATTGAAAATGCAAACGGCTCATCTTATTTTTAACTAACCGACCTAAAGTTTAGTTTTGGGTGGAATATACCATCTAATTAGCTAGATAGTGAGCTTATCAAATCCAAGTTAAACGTTTACACTCATTCTTTCATTAAAAGTACCTTTCTTGTGTTACTTTTCTGGTTTTTGACCGTTATCCCCTTTAATTTGCCATAAATACTAGTGATTTGCTGGTGGTAACGTTTACACCGATATGATCTTGATCATAAATATAGATCGAGCTTGGTTGTTACACTTTTGACCATTCAGAAACGGTCTCTGTTTGATAGTGGATTTAGCTATCAATCAATAGATAACCAAGATTGTGAAAGATGCAGGGAGAGGGATAGTGAAGGTATTAGTCACTGGTGGAATGGGGTATATCGGCAGTCACACTTGTGTGCAAATGATCGAAGCCGGATTAGAGCCCATCATTCTGGATAATCTATCAAACAGTAAACAGGCAGTACTAAAACGCATTTTTGCATTAACTGGTGTGACACCGGAGTTTTATCTGGGGGATATTCGCGATCGGGTGGTGTTGAATAAAATTTTCCGTGAGCATGATATTAGCTCGGTGATTCATTTTGCTGGCCTGAAAGCGGTTGGTGAATCAGTTCTAAAACCGCTTGAATATTATGACAATAACGTGCACGGGACCTTGATGCTCACCGAAATTATGAAACAGGCCGGTGTGAAAAGCCTAGTGTTCAGTTCCTCAGCGACAGTGTACGGCGATCCGAAACAAGTGCCTATCAGTGAAACAACGCCTACAGGCCAGGTGACCAATCCCTACGGTCGCAGTAAGCACATGGTTGAAGAGTGCTTACGTGATATTCAGTACGCTGATCCTGAATGGAGCATCACACTGCTGCGTTATTTCAACCCTGTGGGGGCCCACCCATCCGGCACTATGGGAGAAGATCCACAAGGTATTCCTAATAACCTGATGCCATTTATTGCTCAGGTAGCGGTTGGCCGTCGTGAGTCTTTATCTGTGTATGGTAATGATTACCCTACTCCGGATGGCACTGGTATTCGTGACTATATCCATGTAACAGATTTAGCGGATGGCCATATTGCGGCTTTAAGCGCAGTGGGACAAAAATCAGGATTACACATTTATAACCTTGGGACTGGACAGGGTAGCAGTGTATTGGAAATGGTTGATGCATTCAGTCAGGCATGTGGCCATAAGATCCCTTATCAAGTCTGTGCCCGTCGTGCCGGTGATATTGCGAAATGCTGGGCCAGTACCGACAAGGCGAATAAAGACCTTAACTGGCAAGCCCATCGTACTATCGCTGAAATGGCACAAGATACCTGGCGCTGGCAGTCAAACAATCCTCAGGGTTATCCCGACGAAAAAGTCGAACCTCTTTACCTTTATGATATTTAAGGCAAGCTGACTATGTCTGATACAAATATGCAAGATTTTGATGCTGTTGAACATCCGCATCGTCGATATAACCCGTTAACCGGGCAATGGGTACTGGTTTCTCCTCATCGCGCAAAACGTCCTTGGCAAGGTCAGGATGAACCTGTCGATACTGAAGTCGCACCAAGCTATGACAGTAAGTGCTTCTTATGTCCGACAAACACCCGGATTTCAGGTGATAAAAACCCTGACTATACCGGCACTTATGTGTTTACCAATGATTTTGCCGCACTGACGACGGATACCCCTGAAGCGCCGGAGTCTGGCAATCCCTTATTTCGCTGTGAAAGTGCCCGAGGGTTAAGCCGGGTGATCTGTTTTTCGCCAGATCACAGTAAAACCTTACCTGAGCTATCGCCGTCTAGCATTCGTGGTGTGGTAGATACCTGGAATGAGCAAGTCGAAGAGCTAGGTAAGGACTATGTTTGGGTCCAGGCCTTCGAGAATAAAGGGGCGATCATGGGGTGCTCGCAACCCCATCCACATGGTCAAATTTGGGCCAATAGCTTCCTGCCCAATGAAATCGCGCGTAAAGATGACAATCTAAAAGCCTACTTCCAACAACACGGCAGTAATTTGCTGGTGGATTATGTGAACAGCGAACTGAAAGACGGCTCGCGCATTGTGGTAGAAACCGAGTACTGGGTTGCAGTCGTGCCTTATTGGGCGGCATGGCCGTTTGAAACAATGCTACTACCTAAAACACATATCCGCCGCTTGAATGATCTGACAGGCGAGCAACGCGATGATTTGGCGCTGGCTCTTAAGAAACTGACTAGCCGTTATGACAACCTGTTTAAGTGTTCATTCCCATATTCCATGGGCTGGCATTATGCGCCTTTCTTTAAGGAAGTTGAAACTGACATTGACCACTGGCAACTGCATGCATTGTTCTACCCGCCACTGCTGCGCTCAGCTACTGTGCGTAAGTTTATGGTGGGCTACGAAATGCTAGCGGAAACTCAACGAGATTTAACGGCGGAACAAGCAGCCGAAAAATTACGTGCCGTCAGTGACATCCATTATCGTGAGCAGTGAGAAAGATTATGACTAATACTACAAATTTAACCGAAACTGTCAGTTGTGTATTTGAGCAGGTTTTGGGGTATTCCGCCACTCATCTGATTCAGGCTCCGGGACGCGTCAATCTGATTGGTGAGCATACCGATTATAACGATGGTTTTGTTTTGCCTTGTGCTATCAATTACCAGGCAGTAGTGGCGGCAGCACCTCGACAGGATCAGATTGTACGTGTTGTGTCGGTGGACTATAGCAATGAAATTGATGAATTTAATCTGGAACAGGAGATTGAATTCAATCAAAACTGTATGTGGACTAATTATGTTCGTGGCGTCGTAAAATGTTTGCTTGAGCGAGGTTATGAGTTTGCGGGTGCCGATATTGTTGTCAGCGGCAATGTTCCACAGGGTGCAGGTTTAAGCTCATCCGCAGCATTGGAAGTGGTTATTGGTCAAACTTTCAAGGCGTTGTACGATCTGCCAATTTCACAGCAAGAGATCGCCCTCAATGGCCAGCAGGCAGAAAACCAATTTGTCGGTTGCAATTGCGGCATTATGGATCAGCTGATTTCTGCTGAAGGCAAGCAAAACCATGCCCTGCTGATTGACTGCCGTTCTCTGGATACGCGTGCGGTGCCTATGCCTGCTGATATGGCAGTCGTGATCATCAACTCAAATAAAAAACGTGGTCTGGTCGACAGTGAATACAATACCCGTCGCCAGCAATGTGAAGAAGCGGCACGTATTTTAGGGGTGAAAGCATTGCGTGATGTCACCATCGCACAGTTTAATCAGCGTGAGAATGAGTTGGATGAAGTGGTTGCCAAACGTGCACGCCATGTGATCACGGAAAATGCCCGTACTGAGCAGGCAGCATTGGCATTAAGTACCAGTGATATGGCGAAAATGGCTCAGCTGATGGCACAGTCTCATGCCTCGATGCGAGATGATTTTGAGATCACCGTCAGAGAAGTTGACACCTTGGTGGATATCGTTAAAGAACAGGTGGGTGAGCTGGGCGGTGTACGTATGACTGGCGGCGGCTTTGGTGGATGCATCGTAGCTATCATGCCTCCATCCTTAGTTGATGGTGTGAAAGCGGCAGTTGAAGCACAGTATCAGGCAGCGACTGGCCTGAAAGAGTCGATTTACGTCTGTAAAGCAATGGCGGGTGCCGGAGTGGTAAAGGCTCTGGAAACGGCAGAAGCCTAAGCTTTATGAGGTGTTGACCATGGCGATAGAACAAAGCTTTAAGGAAACCATGACGGAAGAGGCGGCCTACGACGGCCGTCCAGCCAAGCTGTTTACCCTTTCCAATACACAAGGTACAACAGTAACATTGATGGATATCGGGGCAACCTGGTTGAGCTGTCAGGTGGTGGTAGAGGGTAAGGCGAGGGAAGTACTGCTGGGTGTTCGCTCAATGGTACAGCATCAACAGCAGTCAGCGTATCTTGGGGCGACTGTTGGTCGTTATGCGAATCGCATTAAGGCCGGGAAGTTCAGTTATCAGGGACAAAGCTATCAGCTATTAACCAATGAGGCTGGTAACTGTCTGCATGGTGGTCCGAAGGGTTTTGACCAATGTCGTTGGCAAGTTGAGCAATCTGATCCGCAAAGGCTGGTGTTTTTACTGCAATCAGAAGATGGGAACCAAGGTTTCCCTGGTAACCTCATTACTCGGGTTAGCTATGAATTGTCAGATGATAATGAGGTCGCTATTAGCTATAGCGCCATGATTGATAAACCTTGTCCGGTTAATTTAACCAATCACGCGTACTTTAATTTGATGGGGGCAGAAGCAGGGCATGATTGCCTAGAGCATAAGTTATTTATTAATGCTGCTTACTACCTGCCAACCGATGACAAGGGTATTCCGCTCGGAGAGTTGAAACCTGTTGCCAATACAGGTTTTGATTTTACAAAAATTAAAACTATCGGCCGGGATTTCATGGTGGATGATGATCAAAAACGGGTATCCGGTTATGACCATTCTTTCTTGCTGGGTAACGATTGCCAAGGTGGTGAAGCCATTGCTGCCAAGGTGGTTTCGCCTGATGGCAAACTCATACTGGAAGTTGCTACCACAAAGCCGGCAGTGCAACTCTATACAGGGAATTTTCTCGCAGGTTGTCCCAATCGTTCTGGTAATGAATATGCAGGCTTAGCAGGCTTTGCTCTCGAAACTCAGTTTCTACCGGATTCGCCAAATAACCCTGAATGGCCTCAGCCATCATGTATTTTACAACAGGAACAAAGCTATCAGCACTGCACAATTTATAGACTAATTCTGGCTTAGATTAGTTAATCTAGGTATATTTGATCGATAAAATCAAAAAGCCCCTGCTGCATCAGTAGGGGCTTTTTCCATTTTTTTGTCTTAACTTCTGGAATTATATCCTTACGTACCTGTTTTACAGGGGTTTACACTGTTTTACACAGAACGAGCTATCTTATTAGTACCCCTCAGCATATTCCACGTTGAGGCATGTTTAGTGAGGTAAATATGAAAATCGTAATTTGTATACTTGCAGGTTTGTTGCTGATGGGCTGCTCTGGCCTACCCAGTCAGGTAGAACTTGCACAGAACAATGAATGGCAGCAAATTGGAATTCTTGACGGACAGGCAGGAAATTACCAAAAAGCCAAGCCGGAATTGACAAAGTTAAATGCGTTATCAAAAGCGGCTTATGAAGAATATAAGCAGGGCTATTTTAAAGGAATAGAACAATTCTGCCAGCCAGCTGAATCATATCAACGAGGAATGGATGGCCTCATGTATAACGGGCAGTGTGCTAATACCCAGCAAGAAGATATAACCGTTCAGCAGTGGAACGAGGGTTATGAATACTATGTGCTAGATAGTGCATTTGTCTTTAATGATGATTGAGATAACTGTGATTTTGACAAACGGCTTTCAGTGTTCACTCAGAGCCGTTTTTTTGTTTTCTAATTATTGGTTTTACAAACAGGACTACAAAATCAACTGGTAATAACTGTCACAATATGATCCTTATCATAATTAATTAGTGTCAACGTAATTTAAAATAATAATTATGCTTCATTTAGTTAAGGCGGAAAGTGAAATTGGCGTTAACCTTCTACAAATATTATTTAATCTGGAATTGGCTTGTTGTCATTATTTTTGGTTAGTAACGCTAGATTTTTATATTCATAATACATTGGAACACTGTTTAAAGTGACCGACTCAGTATTAGCCATTTAACTCGGTAAGATGTTGAGAGCCTAAAAGGTAGGTTCAATACAGTCTATGTTTTAATTTATTTCGTCGATCACAGAGGTAAGTAAGCAAAATGGACAACTCACTTTTACCTAATATCTATGAATTTTTAGCACGGATAGATCCGTTTGATAAACTGCCCGATAACGTACAAAAGCAACTTGCATCCTATATACAAATCTCTTATTTGTCAGTCGGCGAAAAAATTTATGATGGTCAAGAAGCGACAGAGCGTTTTCTTTATATTGTTAGAGTGGGGGCAATCGAGCAACGAAAGCCTGATGGTAGCTTACGAGCAAGGTTAGGTTCAGGGGATCTATTTGGTTTTACTTGGCTACAAGCTGATGATGAAGCTAGGTACTCGGCATACGCAGTAGAGAACACATTACTCTACACAATCCCAAATATGAAATTACAACAACTCTTAGAAGACAATCCTGAATATGCCTCACATTTCAATGCTCATGCGCGTATTCGCTTGAGTAAAGCTGTGAAGGTCGAGTGGTCTCATGAGGAGAAAGGGTTATTCGTAAAAGAAGTAGCGGATGTCGCCAATAACAAGGTAGCTATTGTTCAGTCGGACTGGACAATTCAACAAGCTGCTCGTGAAATGCGCGTAAGGCATCGCTCATCAGCTATTGTCATGGACGATGATAAATTGGTTGGTATTGTCACTGATCGCGATATGACCAAACGGGTAGTTGCTGAGGGGGTAGATCACCAATTACCCGTTATAGATATCATGTCGCCCTCACCTTATACAGTTGGTCCACATGATATTGTGCTCACTGCAGTTGCATTAATGATGCAACATAATATACGAAATGTACCTGTTGTCGCAGATGGCAAAGTGATCGGCATATTATCCGCGACTGACCTTGTACAAAAACACCGGATGCAAGCCGTTTATCTTATTAACAGCATTCGTCATTCTGATAGCATAGATGCATTAGTCGAACTGAAAATGCAACGGCAAGTTATTTTTGAAGCCTTGGTTGAAGGGGGTGTCAGCCCTCACAATACAGGTCATGTAATGACTTTGATTGCCGACGCTTATCAGAACCGAGTTATAGAACTTACACAGGAAAAATTGGGCGATGCCCCCTGTGAATTTGTATGGTTCGTTGCAGGCTCGCAAGCTCGTTATGAGGTGCAAGCAATTTCTGATCAGGATAACGCACTTATTTTACCAGAGGGAGTAACGAGTTCTCAACTGGCGTATTTCAACGAGTTTGCACAAGTTGTTTGTGATGGGCTTGATCGTTGCGGTTATATGTTATGTCCAGGTGACTTTATGGCTAGTAATGCTAAGTGGTGTAAATCTATAGATATCTGGAAAAAATACTATAGTGAGTGGATATTACGCCCTGAACGTGAAGCCTTGTTGAATGCTACTGTATTTTTGGATATACGTTGCGTCTATGGCTCTAAGCCTTTGTTTCAATCATTGCAGCAACATGTGAGTAACTTGGTGGAAGATCATCAACGCTTATTTTCAATCTTAGTTGCAAATTCTTTAAGGATCACTCCACCTCTCGGTATTTTTCGGAATTTTGTACTTATCAAAGAGGGGGAAAACCAAAATAAATTGAATTTAAAAAAGCGAGCAATTAACCCAATCGTTGATTTGGCCAGAGTGTATGGATTAGCTGCAGGACATGTTGAAGGAAGTACGAAAGAACGATTAGAAATTGCCTTAAAGTATGGAACTATTACCGAAGAAACATTTTCCGATGTATATGAAGCTTATCAATTTATATGTTCGATTCGTTTGAAATATCAGTTGAAATCGTTCAAGTCTGGAGAGCAGCCAAATAATCATATTGATCCAAGCTCTTTGAGTCATTTTGAACGTCACCATCTGAAAGACGCATTTAGGATTGTTGCTGAATTACAGGAAGCTGCTCAAATGCATTTTGCTAGCAAGGGGATGTTAAATTAATGATTAAGTGGTTAAAAAGTCATTTGGGCCCTTTAGATAAGATTAAAATTAGCAGAGAAAAGCAAATCAATGAGTCAAGCATTCCTAACATTTTAGCACCAATTTTTGAGCACCAGCTACCCGATAAATATGAAAAGCTTGAAAATTTAACTTATTTAGCTGTTGATATTGAGACGACAGGTTTGAATCCACTCGTCGACAGTATATTAAGCATCGGCTGGGTCGAAGTAGAAAGTATGAAGATTGATCTTCAAACAGCAAAGCACATATATATCAGCGCGTCAGAAAAAGTAAAGCGTGAAACTGCTGTTATTAATCATATAGTACCTGAGACTCTTCATAATGGGGTGTCAATTGATGATGCAATGGAAGAAGTTTTTAAAAATGTAGCGGGAAAGATCTTAATCGCTCATGGGGCCACGATTGAGAAACGATTTATTAATCACTATATAATGACTAAGTTGGGGTTTAATTCTCTGCCATTATTATGGTTGGACACAATGAGGATTGAGCGTTCAATGCTTGCATACCAGCAAAGTGATAAGGATTTAGACGATGTTAGATTAATAACATTACGAGAAAAATATGGTTTACCTGAATACCCATCTCACAATGCTTTGATTGATGCACTAGCAGCCGCAGAGTTATTTTTAGCACAAACAAAAATGGTTTTTGGCCATAATAAAACTGACATAGAATCAATCTTTAAGCGTTCGATATAAGAAGCAGTAAGTATAATCATGATATTTTATTGTTAGCCTTACAGTTGATTGCTTAATAAGTAGTCAGTGCCGTTTATCGCTGTACTCATCGAGAATGGCTTATTGTAATAGCCCTGCATGGCGTATCTGAGTTCTGATGGCCTCTACCTCGGCGGCCATGATGTTGGGTACAATGCCATGAAGGAACCGCTTCATGCTCAATCCAGGATGTAATCGCCTATTTATTCACAAGTGCTTGATTATATTGTTTAAAATCTAACATTCTGTATTTAGGATTTGTTATCGGCTCAGTTCTTTCCGTATAAACAGAAAAACAGATCTGTGAACTTACAATAGCTGAATCTGATTTGTTCAACAAAGCCGTTGCAATTGAGTATTGTCGACTGATCTATAGCCCTCTTTTAGAGGGCTAATTCCAAAGTGCTTACTCTGAAGATGGCTTTTCAGCTCTTTTTAGATGACTATTTGTAATTGATAGTAAACTTCTTGGGCCATGTAATTCCATAATATTCCTTTGATACCAAATGCCGCTATTGAATTGGTGTATTGGTTCGAGGGATTTCAAAGGAAATAATCCTTGTTGCTGCATATAGCCAATGAGCTTGTCTGGTACATACATAAGAAAATTATGATTCTGCATCAGTGTAATAGCTTGAGGTAAAAATGCAGTATGTAAACTTATTTTCGCTGGTTTAGTCCCTTTATTATAAAAGAGTTCATTCACATGCCACACATAATCATCAGATTGCTGATAAATCACCCACTTATTTTCTGATAAAGTTTCTATATCAATATTATCTGATTGATGCAATGGATGTTCTTTTCGGGCAATAACATGGAACTTAACATCGACCAACTTTTCTTTAACTATATATAAATCAGATTTAACATGACAGTCAATGTTGCCTAAAATAACATCAATTTTCCCTTCAATTAACTTAGGCAATAAGCTGCTGACAGGTCCGGCTTTTACTCTAACCTCAGCAAGGGGATGCATACGATAAAATTCAGACAATATGTCTGTTAGGTAGGCTTCAGCCCATAAATTATCTGCTCCAATTCTTAATTTTACTTCTTCTCCTTGCTGTACCGCTTGGATTTCACGTAGAGCATACATATATTCTTTTTCAATACGATTTGCTCTTTTTAGTAATATTTCACCATAGTGGGTTATGGCCATTCCCCTAGGCATGCGCTCGAATAATAACACGCCAAGTTTATCTTCTAATTTTTTAATATTTCTAGTTAGTGCTGGCTGCGTAATGTGAAGCTGCTCACAAGCTGTTGATAAGTTTTTATGTTGTGCAACTGCTTTAAACTGCCGTAGAAGCTTATCCATAGCTCATCTATAACCTTTCAGTATGGCTTTGGGCCAAAAATTCATTTTATCAATTGTAACTTAGAGAACATCATAGTAAACGAACTTACATTAATAATGTGAATGTTAAGCTGCATT
Organism: Photobacterium sagamiensis; assembly: GCF_050337085.1. NCBI lineage: Bacteria > Pseudomonadati > Pseudomonadota > Gammaproteobacteria > Vibrionales > Vibrionaceae > Photobacterium > Photobacterium sagamiensis. The sequence continues at coordinate 141,485 of NZ_JAKJSP010000020.1, forward strand.
TTATTTATAGAGGGAATCTGAATGTTTACCTTACTTACATGTGTCATGTTTATGGCGTTTGTTGCGTATTATTCATGGCGTAAAACGAAGGGGCAGGTATCTACAGCAAGTGGCTACTTTCTCGCCGGAAATGGACTGGGCAGTGTTTTTATTGCAGGTTCGTTATTATTGACAAATATTTCGACAGAACAATTAATTGGACAAAGCGGTCTTACTTATTTTGGTAATTTAACGCCACTGGCTTGGGAAGTTTGGGCTGTACGCGGGATCATCCTACTGGCCTGCCTATTTCTTCCTATGTATTTAGGCGGTGCTTTCGCGACTATCCCTGAATTTTTAAAATCACGCTATGGTGAAGGGACGCGTCGTTTAGTTGTTGGCCTATTGATGTTTGGTTACATTTTTGTCTGGTCACCATCAATTTTGTACGGTGGTTCTCTGGCATTAATGAAAATCCTCAACATTGAGCAGACTTTTGGTTTAAGTCAGGTTAGTGCGCTTTGGATAGTAACCTGGGTCATTGGTATCATTGGTGCGTTTTATGCCGTTGCAGGCGGCTTGCGAGCCGTGGCCATTTCTGACACCTTAAATGGTATAGGTTTGCTTGTGATTGGCTGTCTTGTTCCTGTTTTTGGTCTGATGGCGCTTGGCGATCAAATCGGTGGCAGTATGACGGATGCCCTGCATCATATAGCAACTACCCATACTGAAAAGCTGAATGCGATTGGTACAGGTAATAAAGGTGATGTAATTCCTTTCTCTGCCATATTTACAGGCTTAATGGTGATGGCAACCTTCTATTGGGCTACCAACCAATTTGTAATCCAGCGTGCTCTTGGTGCGGCTAGTCTGAAAGAAGGTCAGAAAGGCCTGTTACTCTCTGGCTTCTTCAAAATGCTGGTTCCTTTTATTGCCATGTTCCCTGGTATTTTGGCATTCCACCTATTTGGTGACGGCTTATCGCCACGAGACATTGCTTACCCGACTTTAGTGCGTGAAACATTGCCTGCACCACTTATGGGTCTGTTTATTGCTGTGCTACTAGGTGCAGTGTTCTCTACCTATAACTCGCTACTTAACTCTGCAGCAACAATGTTTGCGTTAGATATCTATAAGCCTTTTATTGACAAAAATGTAGGTGACACTAAACTTATTTTTGTTTCAAAAGTGTTTGCAATTATTTGCGCTGGTTTCACCCTGTTTGCCGCGCCAATGTTGCTTAATGCACCTGATGGACTATTTGTCTTCCTACAAAAGTTTACCGGCTTTATTGCGATACCAATCGTGAGCTTAGTCTTGATGGGTCTATTCACCGGTAAGCTGCGTATCCCTGGAAGGGCAGCTCAATTTATCATTGTGTTCCATGTTATTACCTATTACCTGTTGGTATGGGGATTAGAGCGTACTTTAGAAATCAAAGTGCCTATCCACTGGATGCATGTGTTTGGCCTGTTATTTGTGATTGAAGTATCGATATTGGTTGTCTGGGCGTTAGTCAAACCATCCAAAGAAGCATTCGTTCATATTCATAAGCCTAAAGTTGAAATGCAACCGTGGCGATATGCGATGCTGACCAGCTCTGTGCTTCTATCTCTTGCAGTACTGTCTTACATCGTATTCTCAAATGTTGGTCTGGCTTATGCGGATGCTGTGGTTTCTCCGATATTTGGCAAAGTAATTCTGATTACTATCGGTGCTTGTATTGGTGTTTCTGTTTGGGCGCATACTAAATTGCAGCCAAAGTATAAGCGATACGTTGTTAGTCGCTATGGTAGCGAAGCAGACAAAAAAGCGCTTGAATCAGAAAAAACACTTGTTAATGCAATTGAGAGTAGTAGTAAATAATGAAAACTATAGACAATACTCAAGTTAAAAAACAACCCAATATTTTATTTATATTACTGGACGATTTAGGTTGGAAAGATCTGAGCTGTTATGGCAGTGATTTTTACGAAACGCCTCGACTAGACTTGCTGGCTCAGCAAGGTATGCGTTTTACTAATGCCTATGCTTCTTGCCCGGTTTGCTCTCCTACGCGGGCCAGTATTATCAGCGGTAAGTCGCCGGCCCGTCTTGGCGTGACACAATGGTTGGGCGGATATTCAGAAGGTAAGTTGGCCCATGTACCCTATGTTGACCATTTATCAACCGAGCACACTTCTATTGCTTCGGTGCTGCGTGACAATGGTTACAGTACTTGGCATGTTGGTAAGTGGCATCTGAGTAAGCATGATGAAACGCGTTCGGAAACCTATCCGGATAAACATGGCTTTGACGTGAATATCGCAGGCTGCGACTGGGGGCATCCATTTAATGGTTACTTTGCTCCCTACGGAATTGAAACCTTAGAAGAGGGAGAGGAAGGTGAATATCTGACAGATCGAATTACAGATGAAGCCATTAATCTGATTCAAGCTGATCAGGAGAAGCCTTGGTTCATGCATCTCTCTCACTATGCGGTGCATACACCCATAGAATGTCATCCACATTTGGTTGAAAAATACAAAGCGAAAGCAGCAAGCCTGGGATTAGATAAAAAAGACCCATTTGTGAAGGGAGAAAGCTTTTCTTGCGCACATTTGAAAGATGACCATGTATTACGTCGTATTATCCAGAGTGATCCGGTTTATGCCGCAATGATGGAAAATCTTGATTGGAATGTTGGTAGGGTATTGGATGCGCTGGAGGCGACAGGCCAGGCTGACAACACCATTGTGGTTTTTTATAGTGATAACGGTGGATTGGCGACGTCAGAAGGCTCTCCTACCTGTAACGCACCGCTAGCTGAAGGTAAGGGTTGGATGTACGAAGGCGGTACGCGCGAGCCACTGCTTGTTCGTTGGCCTGCAGTTATAAAGCCAAATACGTTATGCAGTGAGCCTGTCAGCAGCATGGACTTTTTCCCATTGTTCCTTGAAGCGGCACAGCTTCCGCTAATGCCTGAGCACCATGAGGATGGGGTGAGCTTCATGCCGTTGCTGAAAGGAGACGCGAGCTTTAAACGTGGCCCGCTGTTCTGGCATTACCCGCATTACAGCAACCAAGGCGGAACACCGGGTTGCTCCGTTCGTGAAGGGCAATGGAAACTGATTAAGTTCTTTGAAGATGATCATCTTGAGCTATACAACTTAGATGAGGATGTGTCGGAAGAATGTAATTTAGTTGACCTTCATCCGGAAGTCGCTGATAGGTTACATCAACAACTTCAAGCCTGGCAGCATGATGTAGAAGCTAAGCTTCCCGTATCTAATCCTAACTACGAGTCAATATTTGGATTGACATCGGCTGAGTAAAGCTGACAACAATCTTGATATCAATTTCTCCCTCAGTAATTTCTTTGCTGAGGGGGATATACTCCCCTCTAACAACAAAAATATTAATACTATGGCGAAATCTTCTCTCTCTCATTGTCATGTGATGGCAAAACCAACTGGCTCAGTATGTAATCTTGATTGTAGTTACTGTTTTTATTTGGAAAAAGAAAAACTTTATCCGGGTCGAAATAAGCACTGGATGATGAACGATGAAACGCTTAGTAACTATATCGAGCAGTACATAAAAGCCCAACCGCATCCGGAAGTTGAGTTTGTGTGGCAAGGTGGTGAGCCAACAATGATGGGGCTTGATTTTTTCAAGAAAGTTATTGAGCTTCAACAGACATTCTCTAACGGAAAGAGCATCAGGAACTGTATTCAGACAAATGGGATATTACTGAATGAAGCATGGTGTAAATTTTTAAAAAAACATGAATTTCTAGTTGGAATATCAATTGATGGCCCGGCTGATCTCCATGACCATTATCGTGTAAATCGCAGCGGAAAACCAAGCCATGACAAAGTAGTTAAAGCAATTGAAAAACTTAAAAAATATAAAGTTGAGTTTAACATTTTGACTGTTGTCAATGACTACAATGCAGAGCATCCTGAGCGGGTATACGAATTTTTGTTGTCAACAGGTGCTAAATACTTACAGTTTATTCCTTTGGTTGAACGCTCTTCCAGTGTACCGACAGAAGAGGGACTGTATTTGGTGAGCCCTGAATATAGCAATGTAGCGAATGTTACACCATGGTCAGTAATACCTGAGGCTTATGGTCAATTTCTATGTCGTGTATTCGATCAATGGATCAGGAACGACGTAGGGGAAATCTTTGTACAGATGTTCGATACGACATTGGCGAGCTGGTACGGTATGCCACCAGGTGTTTGTGTGTTTGCAGAAACATGTGGTCACAACTTAGCCCTTGAGTCGAATGGTGACGTGTACAACTGCGATCATTACGTATATCCAGAACATCGTTTGGGTAATATTCATACAGATACCATTCTGGATATGAACAACTCTGAAAAGGCCATCGAATTTGGTTTGGATAAAAAAAGCACGTTGTCCAAAGATTGCAGAGAGTGCCAATACAAGTTTGCATGTCATGGTGGATGCCCCAAACATCGCTTTGCAATTTCAAGCAGTGGAAAAGCGGAGCAGAACTATTTTTGTAAGAGCTATAAGCAATTTTTTAAACATTCAGAAGCGAAAATGAGAACAATGGTTGAACTTATATCCCATCATCGACCTGCATCAGATATTATGCGTCGGTTTGTTCCAAAAGAAATATCAACAAAGAAAAAGATGGTGGCCAGGAATGATAGTTGTCTCTGTGGTAGCGGGAAGAAATATAAAAAATGTTGCATGAACCAATGACAATGCAATTGATTGTTATAAACTAATTGGTTAAATAAATAAGATAGCTTGAATTATACAAAATATCTAGTAAACACTTTGCAAAATCTGTTAGGTGTATTTTTACACGGCTAAAGTAGATGTAAGGTTGTAATGTTATTGCTACCTTGTCGAGGTGATTTATATTCTCCTTGCATTTCCCATTTAAACATGTACCTCAATCGAGATATACATAACTTTGGCATATTAATGTCAATATGCCAGGTGTCTATATCGACGCCTGGTTTTGTGTTTTATGAGCTGAAAGAACACAGCAGAACTTTAGTTTCAATCAAAAGAATTAGAATTTCACGCAAGTATTTATAATTGAGATATGCTTTATTTGATACAAATTACCACCATGTTTTTTAATTCTATTAAATACGGATCAAAAAAGGCTTAATAGACTCTAAGATCAAGAACACCTGAATGATAATCAAGAATATAGTACCAAGCCAATGCAACATGATTAATATAGCTCTGACAATAATCAATGATTGCAATTTTTTCTCATGAGAGATTGATCACAATGATAATATATGGGTTCTTAGTGTAAGTCATTGTTTTAAAAGGGTTGATTGCGCGAGATGTTTTTTTCTTATGGATACGCGCTGTTAATGTATTTCCATTGAACATTCAAGAACCATATATTTAACCGAAGAAAACGATGTGCTCATAAAGCGAACGGAAAAGAGACTTCATATTTATTTAGTCACCATATTCGGCTTGGACCATTAAGTGGACGTTTAACTGATTAGTTTATGTCTATTGAATCCTTATCATCATTAGTTTAATAATCCTTAAAGGAAAAGGTACATTATGAAAATTAATACAAAGATAAAGCAATCTGCGTTATCAATTGCAACTCTACTTTTTGCTTCGTCAACATTAGCTGGTGTATCAACTATCGAACCTGGTAAAGATTGGCTAGATACCAATGATCAGTTGATTGAAGCTCATGGTGGTGACATGATGCTAAAAGATGGAGTTTACTATTGGATAGGTCAGGACCGGACAAAAAACAGCAATACTTTTAAGGCGATAAATTGTTATAAATCGACTGATTTAAGTAACTGGGAATTTGTTAACACTGTGATGTCTGCAGAAAAAAACCCGGACCTTCCTACTGAAGTCATTATTGCACGTCCTAAGTTTGTTTATAACAATCTCACAGATAGCTATGTAATGTGGTTCAAATACCGTAATCCTAAAGGTGTCGCGCCAAATATGCGGGCAGGGATTGCAAGTAGTAAGTCCGTTTGTGGTGATTATAAAGAAGAAGGGATCTTCTTCCCTACCGCAAACCATGTTTCTCACTATGCGGGTGACAACGAGTTAGTCGTTGATGAAAATGGCAATGGTTATTACGTGCTATCTTCAATTGGTGAGCTTAAACATGGTGAAATGGGCCAGCTAACTGCTGGAAAGAAGAAACGTCATATTAAAATATTCAAGCTGACACCTGATTTTAGAGATCTAGAAAAACTGGTTTATGAATTCCCTGTTGAGACAAACAGAAAAGAGAACAGAGAAGGACCTGGCGTATTTAAAATGGGTGATAAATATGTAATGTTCTCATCAGGCACTATGGGATGGAAGCCAAATCAACAAAGATATTCAATGGCGCCATCTATGGAAGGTCCTTGGAGTGAGTGGAAGGATATTGGTGATAATACAGCCTTTGATTCTCAAACAGCTTTCATTATTCCAGTACCTGGCGAAAAAGGAACAAGCTTTATTTACGGTGGTGATCGCCATACCGCTAAGAACCTGGCGGAATCACGTTATATCTGGTTACCGATTAAAGAAACTAAAAATGGTTTAACAATGGATTGGCAGGACAAATGGACTGTTAATGTTAAATCAGGAGAGCTAAGCACAGATTAATAACGTCTAGGTTTGGAGGGCATGCAATATGCCCTCTTTTATGGATTAGAGAAATAAAAGAGAATATGATGAAATCTTTACCTCTACCTAAATCGATAGTGGTGGCACTATTACCTTCACTGCTGTTAAGTTGTAGCATAAGTGCTGGAGCGAATAGTACTGAAACTACAGGCCAAGCGATAACTAAGTTGAGTCTGCCATACGATAAAGTGACAACAATTGATGGTGTACTGTATGGACTAAAGAAAAATACCCAAGATAACAAATTCTATAATTTTACGGTTATTACTTCTTATGACGACGGTCAAACATGGTCTGATCCCAAAGTTGTACTAAGTGCAGCTGACTTGACTGGAAAAGGCTTGGATCAATTAGATGATTATTCTTTATCCCAGTTACGAGCAATTAAATGGTTACGCTGTCCTAGTACCGGAACAATGTCTATTTGGGCGAAGCGTCATGGTGTTGATGCTAACGGAAAGACGATCGTAAAAAAAGAACTTCTACGAGCCGCTATTTTGGACCCTGCAAAGTCACCTTCTAGTGCTTATACCGATTCAATAATAATTGACCGCCCTTATGGATACTCTTCGGGTGATTTGGGATCGGTTGTCGACAACAATACACTGCATTTAGTTTCCGCAGCAACCAGCGAAGGAAAGATTAACCTCTATGAGTTAAACCAGGAATGTAGTGACTTAGTTGCTAATGGGCCGCTTGCATCGCTGGAATGGCATAATCAGAACGGCAGTGTTGATCACAGGGAAGCCCCGAGTATCTTTAAGCAAGATGAATATTTCTACTTAACCACTTCGGGAAAGACAGGCTGGCGTCCTAATCAACAGAAATATGCTTACGCCGAAAATCTGGCGGGACCATGGTCGGAGATGTTACCACTTGGTGACAGTACGGCTTACCACTCCCAACTATTTGGGGCAAAAAAAATCGTCGCCAATGATGGCTCAGGAAATACAAGCCGGATTTTCTCTGGAACTCGTAATGCCGAAACTTGGAATGGTACAGACAATCGACGCGTTTGGATGCCGCTCTATTTTAATACAAAAACATCTTTGGCAACCAACTATTATGATTACATTGAAATTGATGAGATGTCTGGAACCGTTACTGGGCATCAGCATGACCATGGTACCAACCTAGCTATTAGGAATGTATCCGTTGAAAATAACAGTGATGATGTAAGTGCACTTACCGACAACGATTTAACGACATCTTGGTATAATAACAACGATACAGATAAAACATCATTAGTGTTTGAACTTGATGATAAGCAACTTGTAAAAGCATTAAAGCTGAAGCATTACGACCAATACAACGATAAAACGGATGTTACATTAAGAACACCGGCAATAAAAATTGAAGTTTCAGAAGATGGTGTCAATTATACGGAAGCATTCAATGATATTGCCCCATCAATCACTTGGCTTCAACCGATTGATATCATTGATACGGAAGGTAAGTACATTAAGTTATCTCTGATTGAAAATCATAAAGGAAACAGCAAAGGAACTACTTCAGATTTTGGTTTTTATCAAGTTGAAGTCTGGGGAGGTGAGTCAAATAAAGTTCCTTTAGTCGCTGATGACTTTTCCAATAATTCTGAAGGGGAAAAACCGTTTGGGTGGAGTACGGTTGCATCACCAAATACTTTTGCCCAGGTAACATCTGATAGTAACCAGTTGCAATTAACCGATCAGACAGATAAAGGAAGAGTTGTTGTTAGCAAAAGTTTCACACCGCAGAAAGGTTCTTCTGTTAGTGTAAGTACGAAGTTTAAATTTACCGACATTGGTAAAGAAGAGTATGTGCGATTGTTTGCCGGAACTGATTTTCTAGTGAACATTGTCAACTCGAAACAATACTCTGGCTTGGCTATAACAGATAAAGAATTTAATCAAACCAAAATTGCAGATATTAATCCAGATACATGGTACGAGCTAAAAATTCTACTCAATACGGATTCACAAACCTACGATATTTATATCAACGAAAAGTTAGTGTGGGGTGGCGCACCATTTGTGAGTGATAAGAATTATATCGATACAATTAAGCTAGGAACAGCGACTAACCGAACCCAAAGCATCGCATATTTTGACGATGTGTATATCTCGGGACCAATTAGTAATAGTAACAATTAATTATTTTAATAAACAAGGTAGTAATTTCATGATTAAGAAGAGTAGCGCTTTTAGCATTGTACTGCTTGCGACGGCATTGTCTGCTTCATTCTCGGCATCTGCAGGATTTGTTGAGGTTGGTGCTGAGTTTCGAGATTTCAGCACTAATTATGAAACGGAGTCATGGTTCAGGCCGTATACAAAATGGATGGTGAATCCTATCGAAGGCTCGCCATTTAAAGTGATTGGTCGTATGGATTATCGCCATTATGATTTACCAGCACAACGCCAATGGGGTAATCATGCCCGACAAGAGCTGTATGTTGGTTATCGCTGGAAGTTCGATGACTTCGTCTTTGCACCAAAGGTAGGTTTTCGTCATGCAAGTTTCTCCAATGATTCGCGGGTAACTGAGTATCGTGTTTACCCAAATATGAGATACAAAATCAATTCAACATTCTCTGTTGCTATTGATGGCTTTCTTGCTCCTGTTGATGTGAAGGGAGTTCCGAGAATGGGGAAGGCTGAATTGAATGAAGTAGGCATTAATAAAAAAGTCGATCGAGTTAATTATAGTGATTATACACATGAGATTGACTTCATTTTATCTACAAAGTTAGCTAAAGATAAAAGGTTATTAGCTTCAATATATAGTGAAACATATAGAAAAGGAAAAGAAGGACGTGATGCGAAGAACAAGCAAGTAGAAGCATTGGAGCTTCGTCTTGCTTATAGTCAAAACTTCGGTGACCTTCGAGTGAGTCCTTACACCTATATTGATATATCAAGGGATATAGAAAGCGCTGATGGTGTTAAGCGAGAGGGGCTTCGTCAGCGATACGGTGTTGAAGCCGCCTATAAATTAACTGAAAAATTGGCATTTCAAACACGAATATTCTATCAAACAGAAGAAGTTGAAGATAGAGAACATGTAAAGCAGGACGACAAGAACTATATGAACTATAAAGCAAGTTTCAAATACTCATTCTAATGTGACTCGAAAGAATCATGGCCGATAATTATCTTACAACTTCAAAAATATCTGATTTTTTCGGCATTTCGGTAAATCACGGCTCAAACGGGGGAGGCCGTGATTTATCGACACTGGTTATAACAGTCCCTGCGGGTTTTCAGCTGGGACTGTTATTTTTTGAGTAATAGATGGAGCTTACTTTCACGAGTTATCATTTTTGCTTACTGACAGGCGACGAACCAAGGTTGGCATAAACATACGTGTACCAGGATCATTGGTTTTCCCATTTGCCAACTTAAGCGAAAGCTGAGCAGCCTGTTCAGCCATCATCAGGATTGGGTAGCGAATGGTAGTCAGCTTCGGATGGAGGTATTTGGCAATTAATCCGTCGTCAAAGCCAATTAATGACATTTGTTCTGGAGCGCTGATCCCATTTTCATCTAATACTGACAGTGCGCCTGCTGCCATATAGTCGTTGTATGTTGCCACTGCCGTAATCGGTAAATTTTTGGCTAGTAGGTTGGTCATCGCACTTTCACCGCCTTGTTCATTCGGGCTGGCGTACTCAATATAGCTGTCTGAACTGGTAAGGTCGTGTGCTTTCAGCGCCTCAAGATAACCGGCTTTGCGCTGCTCCGTATCTTCAATGTTATGGTTAGAGCAGATGTAGCCAATATGCTGGTGACCGTGGCGAATTAAATATTCGGTGGCAAGGTATGATCCTTTATGGTTATTAAGCGCGATACAACGCTCAGCGATTTCTGGAATATATCGGTTAATCAGCACCAGGCCAGGCACTTCCTGAGCAAAAGCGATCAGCTCCTGGTTAGTCAAGCCTTTACTGTGGATCACTAACGAGTCACACCGGCTGTTGATCAGAAGCTCAAGCGCCTCGCGTTCTGTCACGGCATCATGATAACCATTACCGATGAGAATATGTTTCCCGTTGCGACGGGCGATCCCGTCGACTGCTTTAACAAGAGTACCGAAAAACGGGTCGGAAACATCACCCACTAAAACCCCCATGGTATTAGTGGATTGACTGACTAATGCACGTGCATTGGCGTTCGGGCGGTAACCGAGTTTGTGCATTGCCTGATTGACTGTCTCTATCGCTGCTTGACTAGCCTTGGGAGACTTATTGATGACCCGTGATACGGTTGCAACAGAAACACCAGCTTCTTTTGCTACATCTTTAATAGTTGCCATAACTTACCTTTGTGTGCACCAGTGATGTCATTTAACAATGCTTGTGAAAATAAGGCAAATCGAGAACATATTATTGAGATTTTTTTGACCAAGATGCCTTGAAAATCATGTCTCGAATGCTAATGTAAACGTTACCACAGTTTGGTGCCGATTGGATAAAGTAAATGGACTATTTCAGATTCAGATTAGCCAAGTGAGATAGTCGTTTCGACAGGACAAAGATGTGGGATTAATAGCAAATCCGATGGGTGACGCGGATACAGCTGCCAGTCAACTGGAGTTTAGTCTGACGTAGTAAGCGTTTATGACGACAGCTTGGGTGAACTCAACGTACTTAAGCTCATTACCTGCTTAAGACTACTTAGATGGGTCCAATGCTTTAAAAACTAAGTTGAATTACGATTACTTGATTAACGGTGTATGTTGGATTATGAGAACAGAATTTCCTTCTCAACTTTGCGAATTTACTTGCTACAGTGCACTGACTAAAGGGGAGTCAGTGTATCGTTCTGGCGAGTTGGCAAATGGTTTTTTTTACGTTGAATCAGGGCTAATAGGGCTTTATAAGACATCGATAAACGGCAAGGAGAACCTGCTGAGAGTCTATGATTCAGGTTGTTTTTTTGGCTATCGAACTCTTTTTAGTCATCAGCACTACTATGCAACGACCAGGGCGATGTTACCGAGCCGGATCGCCACTGTTCGAGTGAACAACGTCGCTAAATTGCAAGCTGTCACCCCTTCATTAGTTGACAAGCTATTATTGGGTGTGTGCCAAGAGCTGGGAGAGGCTGAATCAAGGTTAGCCAATGTAGCATCTCACAAAGCTGGAACTCGAATCCTTGATGCTGTCTTATATTTGTTCCGTGAGTTTCCGGAGTATCCTTGGACGAATAGAGAAATAGGTGAATTTAGTGGCACAGAAACAGAGACTGTGATTCGCTTTTGCCGAAAGCTTAAATCTGAAGGGCTATTTGAACCAGTAAATCGACGACTAAAACCCGTAAGCTTAAATGCATTGCAAGACTATCGTAATAAGTTAGTTTCTATGCGCTAATTTAACCCGCAGATATTCTAAATTTAATTATTTTCGATCTATTGTAATGACCCGGAGTCATTTAGAAAATCATGAGTGCTATAGGTGATATTCAAATGAATTATCAGTGTCTATAAATACTGATTTATAAAAACACGTAAGGGATATTAGCCACATGAAAAGAATAATAATGTTTCTAATCGGAGCCGTTCTGTCAGGTCTTATTATTAATTTACCTGCCTCTGGTGCTGAAATTATCACAAGAAAGGTTGCCGGAACAAAAGAAGAGTTAGTATATGACATATTAGAATTAGTATTAAGCAAAACAATGCCTGATGCAAGCTTAATACAAGCTTCAGAGGTACTAAATGGAGCAAGGTTGCGAGAAGAAGTTAAGCAGGGCAATATCGATGTTATGTGGACAGGTGCATCTCCTGAGAATGATAGACAACTGCTTACGATCAGAATTCCGGTGCTAAAAGGCCTGTTAGGGCACCGAATTTTCATTATCAGAAAGGGAGAACAGTTTCGATTCGATAACATTTCTACGTTAAATGATTTGAAGCAGCTTAATGCGGGACAGGGAACATTCTGGGGAGATAATAAAGTACTCGGAGCTGCCAATGTTCCGGTGATCACGACAATAAAATACGCCAATCTCTTACCTATGCTAGATGGAGAACGCTTTGATTACTTTCCTCGGGCAGTGCACGAACCTTGGAGTGAAGTTGCCTCTCGGCCAGAAATGAACCTTACTGTTGAAAAGAAACTGATGCTGATTTACCCCAATGCTATGTATTTCTTCGTTAATAAAAATAATCATAAACTGCACGAGAAGATTTTCACTGGTTTCGAAATGGCAATAAAAGATGGCAGTTTTGATGATCTGTTTTTTAATCACCCCATGATTAAAGACGTACTGGCAAAAGCAAATTTAAAACAACGGACTGTCTTACGAATTGATAACCCATACCTGCATCCTGACACGCCAACAGGACGTTCGGAATTTTGGTTAGATATTACGAAGCTTTAAAAAGGGATTATAATGAAGTCTATTACTCAAAAATCTATGCTGCTTTTATCGAGTGCATCGCTGATTGTTATGGTGATCATTTTTTCTATTAGTTTTTACTTTGCACAGCAGTATTCTGAAGAGTTATTGCAAAACGAGATAAAAGAATCTGATTCAGTATTGTCAGTTGTGCTTCAGGAGCCTATATTTGCTTACGATAGTACATTAATAACGAATACCCTCTCTGCATTTGTCGACTTCCCCTATATCCATAAAATAGCGGCTTATGACCATCGTGATAAGTTGTTGTCTGAAAAAATAGAGCAGGCTGTTCCTCCTGCACTCGAGGATATGATTACCAGAGATATCGCTATTTATTGGGAAGAAAAAAAAGCAATAGGAAAGCTGACCGTAGTCTACCGAGCCGATAAAAATGATGCGATGCTTAACATGGTAAAAATTGTCTTTTCAACCATCGCTGTTGTTTTGTTACTGGTACTACAGTTGGCCAATTGGGTGGCACTAACGCGTTTTGTGGTCAATCCAATAAGAAAGGTGGCGGATGCCCTGGCTGATATAGCAGCTGGCGGCGGTGATCTTACCCGTCGTCTCGATATCAAAAGTGAAGACGAAGTCGGGCAACTGGCAAAAAATTTCAACCGCTTTATAGAGCAGCTATATCAGCTGATAGATAATGTTGTTGATACAGCAAATGAAGTTAACACAACGTCGTTTGTGATGATGGAACATGCAAATAACAATGTGGGTGCCACTCGACAGCAACTCCAAGAAACAGATCTGGCATCCACAGCATTGAATCAAATGTCCTCGACATCAAGTGAAATAGCTCAAAATGCTAATCAGACAGCAAGACACACCAAGAGTTGCAGCAAGCTTGCATACAGCGGTAGTGAAGTGGTGAAAAACACGGCAGAGCAAATTAAACAACTGGATCATGACATGACTTCAACAGCCGATAAGGTAAGGCAACTGCGTGATATGAGCGATACTATTGGTTCGGTACTTAATGTCATTAAAAGTATTGCAGAGCAAACCAATTTGCTTGCTCTTAATGCTGCCATTGAAGCAGCCCGTGCCGGCGAGCAGGGGCGGGGATTTGCTGTCGTTGCTGACGAAGTACGGAACCTCGCACAGCGTACTCAAGAATCTACGACTGAAATAGAGAAAATAATCGAAGAGTTGCAACTGGCTTCGACTGATGCCAATGAGTCAATGGAGTTTAGCCAAAACGCACTTCAGAAAACGATCGAGGAATCAGGAAAGGCGAGTCAGGCGCTCTCTGAGATACTAAACAATATTGGCCAAATCAGTGATATGAACACACAAATTGCGACGGCATCTGATGAGCAAAATGCAGTTTCAGCCGATGTTAGCAAGAACGTTACCGAAATTTTTAATATTACTAATCAAGTCACCAACAACGCGCAAGGTGTGAGGGAAGCAAGCGCGCGTCTTAGCGAGCTTAGCGAGGGAATGAAACAAGACCTTTCACTGTTTAAACTCTAAGCTCTGTTATCAAGGTTAGTATTTATATATCATCGTTTTTTTGTGCCATTTCATGATGAAGTGGCACCTATACCCAATCAACTTAAAGATGCAGACTTGAGCACCTGAAAGTTATCATTAAGTCGAGACGTCAATGAGCCTGCGATCTCTGGAAGAGTGACAGTAAAAAATTGGTCTATAGCTTCCTTGAAGTCACGTTTACTTTTGAAGTAAACGTTATTCCTCGACTTTTCGTTCATCACTTTCCAAAGTCGTTCTATCGGATTAAGGTTCGGACTGTAAGGCGGAAGATAATGAAGCTTAATATTGAGAACGAAAGCCGCATCCCKGACCAAATCACTACGGTGATATCCCGCCCCATCTAAGATGATATGGAGCGTGTGATCTAATGGGTAACTGTCCCTCAGTTTGCAGAAAAAGCGAACGATGTTCTCACTGTTAATGCTTTCATAGTCACTAACAACAGTGGCTCCGATGTCCAACAGGTTCAGCGCACCGATAATATTAAGTCGGCTACGACTACCTGTTGTTTCAAGCACTTTATCTTGCCYTGTACGTATCCAACCATGCGTGATTTTAGTCGCCWGCGTTGGATGAACAGCATCAATGAATAAAATCGATTCATCCTTGCCACAGCTCGCTTTAAGAGCGTCATAAGCCTCGATAAAAGCCTGCTGTTTTGCTTCATCAAACTTATGTGGGACACCTTTGGGCATCTTATAACTARAGCCATTGTGATGAAGCCATTTGTTCATGCCTGGGACACTGTATTGAACGCCAAAATGTTCCATTACGTAGGCTACGATTTGATGAGTATGATGGTAGGCATGCTCAGTCAGATGCTCTATTAGCGCCATTGTTTGAATTACAGATAAGTATCCCGATGACCCGCCATTTTCAGGTGTCAGTTTTTTCGATTGTTCATARTCTTTGAGATGACGAAGAACTGTCGTTTCATGGATGCGCAGAGCTTGTGAAATCATGGAGGTACTCCAACCTTCCGATGCAAGAAGTACCGCTTTTATACGATCACGCACTCGACCGTCAYGAGTCTTATCATGCTGGTTTTCAAGTTCTTGTTTCTGCTTTTGGGTTAGAGTCATTTTCATAGTGTGTAGCATGATCCTCATTATTAAAGAAATCAAGCATCATCAATGATCACGGGTATA
>NZ_JAKJSP010000093.1:0-8172 GCF_050337085.1 Photobacterium sagamiensis
CAAGAAGGATGTGCTCACGAGTCTGTGGCATAGGGCCATCAGTTGCAGCAACAACTAGGATACCACCATCCATTTGTGCAGCACCTGTGATCATGTTTTTAACATAATCGGCGTGTCCTGGGCAGTCAACGTGTGCGTAGTGGCGAGCTGGAGTATCGTACTCTACGTGAGAAGTAGAGATTGTGATACCACGCTCGCGCTCTTCTGGAGCGTTATCGATAGATGCGAAATCTTTAGCTTCACCACCGTATACTTTAGAAAGTACGGTACAGATAGCAGCAGTTAGAGTTGTTTTACCGTGATCGACGTGGCCAATTGTACCAACGTTAACGTGCGGTTTTACGCGTTCAAATTTTTCTTTAGACACAATCGTGTTCCTTCCTAGTTAAGATACGCCCCCTACTAGGTTAGGGGACGCGTCCGAAGTTTGTATTTTAATGCGCCAACCGCAGTTGACGCAAATAATTCAATTATGTGCGCTGTGCGATGATGCCATCTGCAATGTTCTTAGGAACTTCATAATACTCATGAAATTCCATAGAGTAAGACGCACGGCCTTGAGTTGCAGAACGTAAGTCAGTTGCATAACCAAACATTGAAGACAGAGGGACCTTAGCATGAATGATTTTAAGACCCGCCAGGCCATCGTCCATACCTTCGATCATGCCGCGACGACGGTTAAGATCGCCAACAACATCACCCATCCAATCTTCAGGCGTCGTTACTTCAACTTTCATCATGGGTTCAAGAATAACAGGGCTTGCTTCTAGCGCACCTTTCCTGAATGCCATTGAACCTGCGATTTTAAACGCCATTTCGCTGGAGTCAACATCGTGGTAAGAACCATCGAACAGCGTCGCTTTCACGTCAAGAACAGGGTAGCCCGCAAGCACACCATTCTTCATTTGCTCTTCGATACCCTTAGATACTGAACCAATAAATTCTTTTGGTACAGTACCGCCGACTATTTCATCAACGAATACGAAACCTTCACCAGGTTCCGACGGTTCAATCTTAAGCCAAACATGACCAAACTGACCACGGCCACCGGATTGACGTACAAACTTACCTTCAACTTCTGTTTTACCACGAATAGTTTCGCGATAAGCAACCTGAGGTTTACCCACGTTACAGTCGACGCTGAATTCACGCTTCATACGGTCAACGATGATATCAAGGTGAAGTTCACCCATACCAGAAATTAACGTCTGGCCTGATTCATCATCGGTTTCCACTCGGAAAGATGGATCTTCTGCCGCCAGTTTACCCAGCGCGACACCCATCTTTTCTTGATCAGCTTGCGATCTTGGCTCAACCGCGATCTGAATTACTGGCTCAGGAAACTCCATACGCTCAAGAATAACTTTGTCATTCAGGTCGCACAGAGTATCACCAGTAGTTACGTTTTTAAGACCAATTGCCGCAGCGATATCACCGGCACGGATTTCTTTGATCTCTTCACGTTTGTTCGCGTGCATCTGAACGATACGGCCAAAACGCTCACGTTTTTCTTTAACAGAGTTGTAGACTGTATCACCAGTGTTTACAACACCAGAATAAACACGCATGAACGTCAATGTACCTACGAACGGGTCGGTTGCGATCTTAAACGCAAGTGCTGAGAAGGGTTCGTCATCGCTTGAATGACGCTCAACAGCATTACCTCGTTCGTCTTCACCTTTGATAGCTTTCACTTCGGTTGGTGAAGGTAGGAAATCGATAACTGCATCCAGTACTGCCTGAACACCTTTGTTCTTAAAGGCAGAACCACACGTTGCCAGCACGATTTCATTGTTCAGAGTACGATGACGAAGACCTGCCTTAATTTCTTCTTCAGACAGCTCACCTTCTTCAAGGTATTTTTCCATTAGTTCTTCAGTAGCTTCTGCCGCTGATTCAACTAAATTCATGCGCCATTCATCAGCAAGGTCTTGTAGCTCTGCTGGGATGTCTTCATGGGTGAAAGTCATACCTTGATCTTCTTCCGACCAGTTAATGGTCTTCATCTTGATCAGGTCGATTACACCTTTAAATTCTTCTTCAGCACCAATGTTAAGCTGGATTGGCACTGGGTTCGCACCAAGACGGTTCTTAATCTGGTCAACAACACGCAGGAAGTCTGCACCAACACGGTCCATCTTGTTTACGAAAACCATACGCGGCACTTCGTACTTATCGGCTTGACGCCATACAGTCTCAGACTGAGGCTCAACGCCTGAAGAACCACAGAAAACTACAACAGCACCATCGAGTACACGCAAAGAACGTTCTACTTCAATAGTGAAGTCAACGTGTCCCGGGGTATCAATGATGTTTACGCGATGCTCTGGAAACTGACCATCCATACCACGCCAGAACGTAGTAGTCGCAGCGGATGTGATAGTGATACCACGCTCCTGCTCCTGCTCCATCCAGTCCATAGTAGCAGCGCCGTCGTGTACTTCACCGATCTTGTGAGATAGGCCTGTATAAAACAGGATTCGCTCGGTAGTCGTTGTTTTACCGGCGTCAACGTGAGCAACGATACCGATATTACGGTAGCGCTCGATGGGCGTTTTACGAGCCACGGTTGTATCCTCTTACTAAGAGAAACCTTAGAGTATGGTTTAGACACAGCAGGAATCGCCTGCTGTGTCCATTTGCTATTACCAGCGGTAATGTGCGAACGCTTTGTTCGCGTCTGCCATACGGTGAACGTCTTCACGTTTCTTAACAGCAGTACCTTTGTTGTCAGCCGCATCAAGCATTTCGCCTGCTAGACGCTGAGCCATAGATTTTTCACCACGCTTACGCGCAGCTTCAACTAACCAGCGCATAGCTAGTGCGTTACGACGTACTGGACGTACTTCTACAGGCACCTGGTAAGTTGAACCACCAACACGGCGAGATTTAACTTCTACCGAAGGGCGTACATTTTCAAGAGCTTTTTCGAATACAGATAAACATTCTTCACCAGAACGCTCACCCATAGTGTCTAGTGCAGTGTAAACGATTTTCTCTGCAGTAGATTTCTTTCCGTCAACCATAAGGATGTTAACGAATTTTGCCAGCAGATCAGATCCGAACTTAGGGTCAGATAGAATTTTACGCTGGCCGATTACGCGACGACGTGGCATGGATATATCTCCGTTGTCTTCTTCAGGTTATCCAAAACTTTTCAGTTTTTTCAAAATAATTTAAATGTTTGGCCTTACTTAACGGAATCCATTAAGACTTAGGACGCTTAACACCGTACTTAGAACGACCTTTCTTACGGTCGTTAACGCCTGCACAGTCAAGTGCACCACGAACGGTGTGGTAACGCACACCTGGTAAATCTTTAACACGACCACCACGGATAAGAACAACTGAGTGCTCCTGAAGGTTGTGACCTTCGCCGCCGATGTATGAAGTAACTTCAAAGCCGTTAGTTAGACGAACACGACATACTTTACGTAAAGCTGAGTTCGGTTTTTTAGGTGTAGTAGTGTAAACACGAGTACATACACCACGCTTCTGCGGGCACGCTGCTAGTGCAGGCACGTTGCTTTTTACAACTTGCTTTACACGTGGCTTGCGAACCAGCTGGTTAATAGTTGCCATTAAATAGCTCCTGAAATATTACTTTCGTAAAATGTGAAAAATCTGCCTCCCAACAACAGGAGGACGCGAAATTTTAGGCGTCGCACAATGGGGTGTCAAGATGTATACAACGATCAATCATGTGATCATTTCTTAAACAATCATAAAAATTGACAGGCTATGTCGTATAAAGCGCGATTTTATGCCCAATCCATCTGTGTTTCATGCTCAACAGAAAGCGCAACAAAGCCTTTATAATCAACAACATCAAAGTAATTGTCGACTTTGTCGATAATTCCTCGAGCCAAGAGATCTTCTTTCAGTAAAGAAATTTTTACACCTGAATTTTTTATTGCTTCACACCAGAAATTTTCTCTTATTCCGGCAATTACTGCATCCTGGAGCAATAAAATCTCATCATCTTGGCTTATATAGCGTAGACAGCTTTGCAGAGACCGGGTATGAAAAGGTGATGTGGTGATGGTATGTAACATATCGACCTCAGAAGCTTAGTATGCGTTGGCAATGTTGTAATTTCATTGTTATTCCGGCTTCATCAAGTACGGTCACATCAATAATAAAATCCTCTTCCGTCACCCCACGCTCTGCCATTGAGTGCCGGCACACATAGATATTCTCAATGTCGTATAAATCGAGCATTTTGAAGGTGGCGATATAATCGCGGGATAGAATTTTGGCAGGTTGTTGCTTGTTCAGTAACTGAAAAACACCATCATCAAGAAAGAACAAATGTAAATCTTCACTGTAGGCTGATGTGGCCAATACCGCATCAAGTCCTTCTCGACCACAGCTCTTACCATGCGGGGCACTTCGGAATACAAAGCCTAACGGTTTCATGTTGCTCTCTTAAAATGGGGGAACTTAAAATTGAATCACACGATCGGCAGTCAACAGTGCTTCCGCTAAACCGCCCAGCCCTGCTTGTTCAAACCCTGTTGCCAGATTATTGCCAGGCAACTGATTCTGTTCAGCCTCCTGCTCACTAACAATGCCACGCCGCAATGCCGCCGCAACACAGGTTTGCAGCTCAATATTATGTGCGGTGGACAACTGTTGCCAGGCGGCAACCAAATCAAATTCATCCGACGCTGGTGCTGTCAGTGCAGAACCATTATGAACACCGTCTTGATAAAAAAAGATCCGGGATAATCGATGTCCTTGCTCTACTACCGCCAGCGCAAATTGATAGGCTGAACGAGCCGATTGACGGCCATATGCCGGGCCGTCAACCACCAAGACATAATTCAATGTCATTTTTCGCCATCCTCAGTTTTACGCTGGCGAATATAGAGGTACACGGTGTGTTTGGAGATATTTAAGCGATCAGCAACCCGATTAATCGCATCTTTAATATCGAAAATCCCCTTATCGTACAATTCCATCACAATTTGACGGTTTTTGGCGTTGTTCGATACGTCTTTATCAGCATTAATTTCTTCAATCGTACGTTCGACAGTCTGATCCACCAGTTCATCAACATCACTGGCAAAGTTGACCGTTGAAGCTGCATGCTTCGCCTCTTCGGTAGGCATGAAAGATTGCAGAATTTGTGAAAAAGGGGCATCAAGGTTAATGTTAATACAGAGCAAACCAATGATCCGCTTTTCACCATTACGAATGGCAATGGTGATCGACTTCATCAAGTCACCACCTTTCGCACGAGTGAAATAAGCACGAGAAAAGTTACGCTCTGAACCTTCAATATCCCGTAACATCCGCAGCGCCAGATCGGTAATTGGCGATCCGACCTTACGCCCGGTATTTTCACCGTTGGCAATCTTGATTGCCGACGTATTCAGATCCGCTAATGAATGCAATACGATTTCACAAAACGGACCGATCAATGCCGCCAGGCCATCAACCACGGCTTCATAGGAGTGTAAAATAATATAGTCATGCTCAGTGAAAACGCGAGTTTCAACCAAGTCACTTTCAATCATGACATCAGAACCAAAATTATCTGTAGAGATCACTGTTCACTTCTTCCTTGCAAATACCCATTACATTCATTATCAGCTCAACTGAGAGTCAATAGATAATCAATAGAATGGACATAAATTCAAATCTTGTTAGCAAGTTTATCAGAATATCGATAAAAAAAGACCCAACACAGGTCGGGTCTTATCAAACTATTTGCAAAATTTATCTGCGATAAACAAGCAAATTACTGAGTTTTTACTTCCGCTGCAGATTGTTCCGCTTTCACGATGTCTAGCAACTCAACTTCAAACACTAGCGTTGAGTTAGCAGGGATGCTTGGGTTTGCCTGAGATCCGTATGCCAGCTCCGGCGGGATAACAAACTTAAACTTAGATCCTACCGGCATTAACTGTACACCTTCAGTCCAGCCAGGGATCACTTGATTTAGCGGGAATGTCGCAGGCTGGTTACGCTTGTAAGAGCTATCAAACTCAGTACCGTCAGTCAGCATACCTTTATAGTGTACTTTTACCGTGTCGGTTGCCGCTGGCTTGTCGCCTTCACCTTGCTTTTCGACTTGGTATAAAAGACCTGACTCAGTCTTCGCTACACCGTCCTGCTTTTCAAATTCAGCACGGAAGTCTTCGCCTGCTTTGATGTTTGTCTCAGATTCCACTTTCGCTTTTTCTGCAACGATATCAGAAACACGCTTATCAAGCTCCTGAAGCGCCTGCTGTGTTTCTTCTGGTGTCATGCGGCTCTTGTTGGCAAAAACATCACTCACACCGGCTAGTACGTCATCACGGTTCAGTTCCAGGCCTAGCTCTTTTTGTTGTTCCAGATTAGCTGCAAGGTATTGCGCAAGAGAGGCACCAATCGCGTAAGCTGATTTTTGATCTTCAGAGGCAAACGCTTCTTTTGCTTGTTCAGCGGTTGCTGTCTCTGCTGCTACCTGCTCTACTTTTGCAGGCTCAGCGGGTTGTGTTTCCGCCGCTTTTTCATCTTGGCAGCCAACGGCCAGTAGAATTGTTGCAGCTAGAACAGACATCTTTAGAACAGGTTTCATGTATTTCTCCATCAGTCGATGAGGTAATGCCTCATTTTTTAGCTTTGCTTTTCACAGTAGGTGTGAAAAACATGCCATATCAATATACTACTACCAGTTTTATTAAGTAACTGCCTAATAATTGTCTTTATTCAGTTATTTAATACGATTGATAGCATTCTTTACTTAGCAAAACAAACCGGAACCAGACCTTAATGCGCAAAATATTCCACAGAATTAGCATCATTTTGGCACTGATATTACTCAGTGGCTGTTTTTTTTCTGGTTCGGAAATAAAACGCTGGGTTTTAGCCCCTGAAGGCGCAACCAGTTTCAGCCTCAGCAGAGACGGTCGATTCGCCCTTTTTAATTCAGCCCAACAAGGTATCGTGCTATGGGACCTACAGCAAAACAAAAGGTTAGCGGACTTCGGTTCTCAAGATCCACATCACAATACCGTCCTTTCCAGTACAATTTCTGACAACAATCGCTACGCTATTACCGCCACGGCACAGAACTTTGCGGTGTGGGATTTAGCCTGGGGGCAATCAGAAGGTTTATGGTCCATTTCTGATGGCATTATTCGCGATGTCGATATCGCCAATAACGGCCAACATGTTGTCCTTGGGCTCTCTAACGGCAAAGCACTCTATATCGACTTGGGCACTGGACGTCGCTTAGAGTTCCTTGCACACAGAGAAAAAGTTAATTCTGTTGCGATTTCAGCCAACGGACAGTATGCCTTGTCTGGTGGCAATGATTATTTTGCCTATTTATGGGACACCCGGTCCGGTCAGATAATTTATAGTTTTGAACACACCTCCCGGATCAGCCGGGTCGCCCTGCAGCGTCATGGGAAATTGGCGCTAACGGCCGATGGCACCAATGATATTTTTATCTGGGATCTGGCCAGCGGCGAGAAACAGGCAGAGCTTGCCGTACGCTTACGCCAGCAGAATTTATCCAGCGCCCGTTTCTCCGATGATGGAACACGATTAGTCACAGGCACTCCCTCGCGGCGAGTAGAACTCTGGGATAGTACTACCGGCAAGAATCTAGGACGCTGGGAAGCGGCAGCCCTACAAGATGCTAGACCACCGTCAGCAGTGGTGTATGATGTGGCCATTACAGCTTCTGGACAGGTGATCTCTGGTACATCTGCGGGTATTGCCCAGGCTTGGACAACAGATTAAAACCAATCAGAGGCAGCTCTGGTTGGTATAACGTTTATTGGTATAAAACCTCATGACTGATATTGAAAAACTACAGGCTCAGATTGACGAGCTGGAAATGAAGCAGGCTTTTCAGGAACAAACTATTGAAGAGCTGAACCAGGCGTTAACCGACCAGCAATTCCAATTTGATAAAATGCAGGTTCAGCTTAAATTCTTGGTTGGAAAGGTAAAGGGCTTTCAGTCATCGAATATGGCCGAAGAATCCGAAGAAACACCACCACCGCATTATTGATCTGAGTATCGAGGTTCGAGTAGCCGAGTAACGAGAAAAATCTCGCACCTCGGCACTCGCAACTCGATTTCTGGAAATAAAAAAACGGGAAGCCTTAGCTTCCCGTTTTTTATATGTTCTTAATTAAGAAASGCTCTTAATAACAGTGCTTCTTAGTG
>NZ_JAKJSP010000094.1:0-8060 GCF_050337085.1 Photobacterium sagamiensis
TCGCTGGGACCGGCGTCAGCGTTACGTGCCTCTGCCCCGGACCGACGCGGAGCGCGTTCTTCGGGCGAGCGGACATGGAGAACGTGCGGCTCGCGACCGGGTGGCCGCTCCGTCTTATGGATGCACGCGCGGTGGCCGAGGTGGGCTATACCGCCATGAAGAAGGGGCAGGTGGTGGTGATCCCGGGTCTCCAGAACAAGGTCATCGCGCTTTTCGCGAGGCACGCCCCGCTAGCGCTAGCCACCCGCATCTCAGGATGGCTCATGTCGCGAACTTAGCGCCGCCCGTAAACGGCCAAGCGACACACAACACCACATTTGTCGCCGACTTGCATGCTGACTAGCTTCTATGGGGCTGTTGCAAATAATCTGATGAGGCGGATCTAGTCAGTCATTGACTTAAAATTACGAGTAAATCACTTCAACATGGCTTTGTTGCAACACTAAAGTTACGAGGTCTTTTGATACGGTTAGGCGACCCGGTAGCTATTGGGCATCCCGAGGTGAGTAAAGCGATTTAAAATAGAACAACCGAGTAACATTTCCTTTGATTGATTTTCAATGCCTCTGCTGTGTAATGTATTGCCTATTATCTTCTTGTAACGTTGCATGGCAGTTTCTGAGACATTCCTCTTGCCGTATTGCCACACGTTCTGCCAACCGATAATGCCAAGTGCGAAGCAACCTATCAGGTTACTCATCCTCTTTGGGTGATGCTCCTCATCCGCATACGTATTGTCTTTAGGGGGAATTACAATTTCAGCGTTTGGGAAGTTCTCTTCGAGCGTTTGGTATACCGCATTGGTATCATACATTTTGTCGGCACTTACGTGCTCGACATCCTCAGAGATAGACTCGCACAGATCACCAACAACCTGGTCATCCATGGTGTTTTTATCCGTGAGGACTGCACTTTGAATAAAGTGTGCCTCATCAACAGCGAAATGCGCCTTTCGCCAGCTGCGTTTTACATTAACCTTATGTTTTCCCTGGTGCCATTCATCCATACCAAACCGCTTGAGTCCCGTTGAATCAATGGCTATTGCCGCAATTTTGTCGTCTGATTTTTCATTCTTTCTAAAGCGTGGCACCGTGAGATTGAGCTGCTTTAGCCGCTTTGATAACAACGTATAATCAGGGCATTGAAGGCTGGCCATGCCAAGCTTCATCAGCAAATTTTCAATCAATCCCTGGGCTTGACGTAGAGGAAGTTTATACACCAATCGAATGTAGTGGCAGGCTTCGATGGTGCTGTCAGGATACTTAACAGAAGAGCCAGTACCATCATAAACGCGTTCATCGTGTTGCCAATTATTGATGATATCTTCAGATATCCAAATGTCGAACCGCCCGCGTTGCTTGAGAGCCTGGTTGTAGTCACGATAGTTATTTAACGCGTAGGTATGCTTCTTAAAATGATGGCGTTTTCTGTCATTGTGTTTGTAAGGCATGTGTTAAACAGCTAACCGGAATGAAAGGCTGGCTATGATAACTGAACTCAGTGTTAATGGAATCATTGAGCATTATCTGAGCGCTTCAACAAAGCCCCCCCATGGAGGTCTTCAAAGCATTGCGTGCCGAGAACTGGCTCCATCATCACGGCGGCACCTCTCATCCGAAGGCGGTTGAGCTGAAGAGGTGCTTGCTGCGGGCATTTTATCCAGACTCTGAAGAGTGGAAAGCGTCAGTATGGAGTCAGGGGAAGCAAGTAATTGAACGTGCGTTGGCGAGTTTGAGTTCACCATGAGGAGCTCTCTCTTCATGCAAGTATTTTCTTGCTCGGCAAACCAAAACCAACTTGGTAGATCTAAAGAATTATTCCATAAAAACAAGATGTTAATATCTTTTATCGTGTGCGACGTGAAGAACTGACCAATAAGGTGTTTGTGCCAATGTAAGCTTTACTAAAGCCGTTACAGCTTGAACAAGAGCATTCAAGGAGAGTATCAGAATGAAATGGGCATTCATTGATTATGAGAACGTGGGTAGTTTAGGAAGAATTGAGCTAGCAACATATGAAAAAGTAGTAGTTTTTCTCGGTGCAAAGCAACCTAAAATAGATTTTGGTGATAAGAAATATGACTTTCCCATAAATTTAATTCTGGTTCAACTTTTTTGGCTCTAAATTCATTGCCAAGTAGGCAAAGGCATCCTTCAATCTCCGCGTGCCGCAACAAAAGTCCTCATAAATCTTGTGTATCCCAGAGTAATTTGGCATAACGTTCCATCGGAATGTTCATTTCCTCTTGCAACCATTTACCTTTAGTAAGTAGTTCTTTTCTTTTTATCGAGGGGATGTCGTTTTTGAATGCGAGTACGATCGTGTTTCCACTTTCTACTTCGAAACTGAGTAGTCGGTTTTCAAATTCGAGCGCGAGTAATTCATCTAACTCTTCTCGTAATTTAAGTGCCGTATGCCAGATATTGAGCACGAGGACACCTTGATTGTTGAGTGCATTTTTACAATCACGCAAGTAGGATGATTGTACTTGTTTCGGTTCCATGCCTTCCGAGTTGTATAGATCTGAAAAGATAATATCGCTTTTCATGTCGGTGTTTTTCATGTGGTTCACAGCATCGTCTATATGAATGAAGAGGCGATCAGTGTCGGGTAAGTAAAAATATTTTTTTGCGGTCTTCGCCACTGCTTCACGGTATTCAATCGCGTGTACGTTCAACTCGGAGAAACTACTGAGCAGGTTCTTTGCCATTGAGCCTGCGCCCAGCCCCATGATGGTGGCTGTTTTTACTATGGGGATAAAAAATAAACCCGCCATCATGGCCTGGGTGTAGCCGAGATCTAATCCATTAATGTCATTTAGTTTCATGCAACTTTGATAGATTTTCCCATCAAAGCTGAGAATTCGGCTGGTTCTTGTTTGGTAAACATAAATTGGGCCGTGCTCATCTACTGTTGATGAGATACAGGTTCCATTGATATCCATGGTATTTTTAATACCTCTTAAATACGGGTATATAACTGGTAGGGCATTATAACGGAAAATAGGGTCAGTTCTTTCTTTTTTCTGGTTTAATAAATGGAACAATTTAGCGGGCACCAACTTTATTTCTTCCGCTTTCCCGTTACGGAGTACGATCCTTGGGTCGGGAAAGTCTCTCGTTAACAAAGCAAATATTTTCTAGGTACCCATAAAAATCGACCATATATTTAAGAATAATTATGGGTGTCTGCTAAATCGGTGATGAAGGATGGGAAGTATTTGAAATGAATGTAAATGTAATATATGGGCGTAATATAAAGACAGAAAAAATTAGAATATTGTATGAGTATGTTGTTACTTTAAGGAACATGCTGGCCCTTACTGGGAGCTTGCTGCTTGGCGTTTTGACAGGCCATTCCCAGAATAGACATGGTATTAAGTATGAAGTGCAACATGAAAAAACACATAACAAAAAGCAGCTGAGTAAAGCGTTATACCTTTTAGGATAATTATGAAGAAACTATTGGCAGCAGGTTTGAGTTTATTAATCTCAAATGCTAACGCAAATGCTAACGCAAATGTAAGTTGGGAAGATTTTGTTTCTGAAGCTCATAATGCTCTGACAGAAAAACAAAACAAACTTATGGTTGACTTTAAGCTTGGTGAACATGAACGTTTCGATTGGGATCAAGAAAACGGAACTCTTGTATTTTCTAATGATGGAAAAGTTGCTGTTATTGCAAAAGTACAGTTTGTAGGTTCTATTTCAACCAAATCTAATACTTGGCTATGGTCTTGGGCTAACTCTTTTGTACTTGATAACG
The DNA here is from genome assembly GCF_050337085.1 of Photobacterium sagamiensis. Classification (NCBI taxonomy): domain Bacteria; kingdom Pseudomonadati; phylum Pseudomonadota; class Gammaproteobacteria; order Vibrionales; family Vibrionaceae; genus Photobacterium; species Photobacterium sagamiensis. The sequence goes on from NZ_JAKJSP010000094.1 coordinate 3,766, forward strand.
TAAAAGACCAGATGCATAAATTTTACGAAATTTGGCAAATCACGAGGGTATGAAGCTCTTGTTGTGGATAAATGGAAAGCGGATGAAGTTGACGGATGGGAAATGACATCTGTTACATGTCTTCTATTAGATGCTAAAGGTTCTTACAGAACAACGTCAGGCAATGGCTTCACTTACAGATTTAGTTATTGAAAAGTCATAATAGGTGATCCATTTATAATACGTTTCACTAATTCTGGAAGATATCTCAGTTGCTGTATCGCCTCTTTGACGACTTCCTTCACTTCCCACAGAGCCTTACAACTTCTGTTCGCCAGATGCCTTTTCAGCCAGCTCCAAATGTACTCCTGAGGATTCAGTTCCGGTGCATACGCTGGCAATTGTTCCAACCAGAGCTGCCCGTCATCCTGTTCTTGCAGAAAAGACCTGACTTCCTTACTTCTGTGGACTGGTGCACCATCCCAAATCACCAGTAGCTTTTCTCCTTGATATTTATGTTTAAGCAGCTTGAGAAACTCTTTGATTTCCTGGCTGGTGATGTTCCCGAAATGCTCGCAATAAAGCACTCTCCCGTTGCTATCCACCGAGCCTATGACGGACAATTTATCATGGTTCAACAGGTGGTTAAGTCTCGGCGTAACACCTGTTACCGCCCAAGTTTTCAGTACCAGCGGCATTAGCTGAAAGTTGCTTTCGTCCACAAAAATCAGGTGCCTAGATTCTTCAGTAGCCTTTTTTTATATTCGGCCACGTATTTTTCTCCCATTCCCGTATAGCCTCCTCATTACGCTGAGTCGCTCTTAGGGCTGGTTTTTGTGGCGAATAACCATATTGGTGTAGCAATATCCGCATGCGAGACGGATGATACTCAGTACCAGTCAACTCTTTGAATGCACGGGTTATCCTGTCGACCGTCCAGCGATCTTCGTTGTAACCAAAAGCTGCCGGCGTAAGATCAAAAATCATAGCCAGTGCCAGTTCAAGCTTTTTATCAGGAATTTTGGGCTCGGCTCCCGGATGCGATTTATCGTTTAACCCGTGAACAGGATCATCTGATACATCTCCGAACCAGTGACTAATAGAAGACTGCGAAACTTCAAGAAAATCAGCAATTTTTTGTTGAGTCCAGTGTTCGTCATTAAGCAGTTTGATAGCAATATTCCGGCGATATTCTTTTACGCTTGCGAAGTCTTTGACACTCATAGCGACGCCTTGCAAAAAACAATACTCATTATGATTAGCATAGTTCAGGAGTAGTGATATTAACCTTCGTTATTAGATTTCTGAAACTACCTCTGTAGGATTTTCTACCTCTATTCCTTGCAATGGCTGTCAATTCTTAATATCTTTTTTAAGTGCACTGGAACGCGAAAGCATTCCTGATGCAGAAAAAACTGCGTATCAGTTTTAGGCCGCCTTTTATGGCGGTCTTTTTTGTACCTGTACCACAGAGGCTGAGCGTTACACGATCACGCCAAGTTTAGGCTCAAGATGAAGAAAAGCCGCGCGTGTTGCGCGGCTTTGAATTAGCTAAGAGGATGATGCTCTCGCAGCTGAAAAGCGAGTGGTCTAATGATCAACCGATAACAGCGACACCGAACAGAGTCTGATGGCCACGCAGTACCAAACCAAAGAGGGTCAGTCCGACCACTATAGCGATGATATCGAACAGTGCCTTCGGCTTTCCCTTTGGCTTCAGGCTGCTTCTGGGCTTAGCCAGAAAAATATCGATTAGAGCATAGACAAAGAAACAGCTAAAGAGCAGGGTGGAGGCCTGATTACCCTCATAAGCCAGTAGATGGACGAAAGCCCAGAGACAGGTGGCAATCAACATCGGGTGTTTTAGCTTGGCGCGGATATGGGTGTTTAGATAGGCCGCGATCAACAATATAAAAACAAAGGGCATCAAGGCGTGGGCCATGGGCCGGGCAAAAGGCAGCGGTGGCCACAGCGGAGCTTTGGGGGCCTGACCAAAGCCGTGGATGATTAGCAATATGGAGATCAACGAAATAGTGGAAAAAAACACCAGATAGGGCATTCTGCCCAGCTTGTCGATCAGCTTCTGCCTGAGCCATGGCATGGTGGGAAGCATGTGGATAGTTATAAAGATGATCAGTCCCAGCAATAAAAAAAACATTATTATTCCTTTATAAATTATTCAATTATCCGTATTGATGCACTGTAATTTCTTGGTTTGTGATTGGTTAGTATCAATCACACTAATGTCACGCATTGTCGGTACCGAATTAACGCAATAGGCCAAAGTCGCCCAAACAGATTTTTGAGGGGCAAAAACATTGAGGATTAGGATAGGGATGTTCCAATGCTCTCGCCAAAAATTGGATTGATTAGTAGCTATCTTGCCGCTTTTAGTTTTGCGACTTCTACACGTTGTATCTGTTGGTAATCTAACTACGACTGTGAGCATAGCTTCATAACATTGAACCTGTGCTGAATGTTGCAATATTTAACACGTTTAACATATTCAACATGTGTGGTTGGTGGTACAACGTGTCATGATTTCACGTTAGCTATAAAGCATGGCCTCGCGGTAGTTATTAACCACTGATTCTGAATCCCAGGCAAAAAAAAGCTGAGCATCCTGCTCAGCTAAAAAAACAATTCAAAGTTAGCCAATGGTTATCATTAAACCATTGGCTATGAGCATAGCCTCACAACATTGAACCTGCGCTGAATGTTGCAGTATTTGACATATTTGACATATTTAACATATTTGATATGTGTGATTGGTGGTACAACGTGTCACGATTTTACGTTACCTATAACGCATGACCTAGCGGTCGTTATACCCGTCTTTTACCTAACCTAATTACCGATTTTGTGGATAAAAACTAGTCTATTTAACGTAATGGGCACATCCCGCACCGAGTTTTGTGAGTGAGATCACCAATTACCGCCCCTTTGTGCACTAGTGTTCATATTTGGGCAAATTGTTTTACCCCCTCATCATGTCATCTAGGGGGGATTTGTCAGAGCCTTTGTTATTGCATAACAGGCGCTTTACGATCTGGAATAGAACGTTGTATTTCTTTGTTCAGGGTATCGGAGGAGTGTATGACTGTGAGGTGTAGGGTTTGTAGTATATATATATCGCCAAAGTATGCGTGTCCTTATTGTGGAGATAATTACAGGCACTACGGTAAGAAAGACTTAAGACGACTATGTCTAGTCGCGATAGTCTTTACTTTAATGTTCACTACCGCACAGGCAGCTTAGAAATTTCGATTTGCGCTTACCGAATAAGCGCGTAAGAAAACTGCTCGTATGAAAGCGGTTTTCTAAAATCTGGGTCTCCCTGCTGGACTCGAACCAGCGACATACAGATTAACGTAATAATCTGCTGTTCTACCAACTGAACTAAGGGGGAGCTATAGAGGGGTGGCTGTACCATTCCTTTGGTAAGTATCAATCATTGAATCAGCCAACGATTGATATTATATGCTCGCAGTTGCGCACTTAAAGGGTGATAAGTATAATTTGTGATCCTTGTTGGTTGTGCGTAAAAAAAAGGAATTTTGTATGGGTGATAAAAAGGAAAAAATCCCGAATCGGGCTCGTCCATTGATAAAAAACTACTTAATAAGCATAAGAAAAAGACGATCAATATTTACCGTAACATCCGTTATATGTCGTACGAAAAAACAAGCAACAAAGGTCGCTTCGGCGGCCTTTTCCTAACGCGGTTATGCCCCATTCCTGCTTAGAGTTTTAGCTCATTCATGTCCTGTTCACGTCGATTTTCGATATTTGAAGTAATGTGGTGACGGGCGATTACTGAGAGTCGGCAACGCTTATTTGCTCCCAAAAGCAGCCGTTAGAACTTTAATGGAACTAAGATTCTGGAATGAATAACTATTCAGACTTACCCGTAAAAAGGCCGCTTCTGCTGCCTGAACAGCTGCCTGAAAGTCGTGGTGTATATTACGGGTGTTATGGTAAACAACGATAAAGAACTACTAATCTGTCAGCTCACTGAGTTCCTCTTTCCCCTTACAATTTATTTCATTTCCGAAAACTTCCTGCATCCAAATCTCGGCTTCAGCTAATGTGTAAAATGTTCTAAATCGCATATCTTTCATAAAGACAGTTTCACATTTAAACAGTTGGAGCGTTAAATCTGATTTGGTTACGAGAGCAAACGCTGTAAAATTTGGCATAAGTTCTTTTATGTATAGGTATACAAGTGGATCGATTGAGGTGTTTCTTAGCCTGATATCAATGAGTCCAAAGTTGCCGGAAATATTATTTTTAACGACATCATTCAGTGCATCTAC
>NZ_JAKJSP010000095.1:0-7734 GCF_050337085.1 Photobacterium sagamiensis
TGCACACAGTTTGAACGACAACGTGCGTTGCTCATTGGCTCATCACGCTCCATTCAGGCTGCAATGGTGAATTTCAACCGTTCTCGGGCACAGGGTTACAGACTCACCACGTAAATAGCCTTAGATAATCAAAAGCTCCCACCTCATTCTGGCCCCAGAAGGATAAACCTTTCTTCCAATACCCCATAAACCACGAAATTGCTTCAGGTTCCGGCTATTACAAGCAAGATAAGCAACAATGCTGTTCCAAGTGTATTTGACTGACATTAATAATGTAAGTCTTAGGTAGCTTCTGTTAAATATGCCTGTCCTATTTTGCTGTTTCCATTAATTATCTAACCATTCAGAACACCACTGTAGTCTAGTTCAAGGATAGCGATTGATAGAAGAGTGGTTCCATATGTAACAATAACGATGGCAAGCAACCCGTCTGGGATTAGGTTAATAGTGGGTCTGGAGCATGCTATGGTTATTATAAGTGGTAGGGAGTGAGAAGATTGGTATGGGTGAAGAAAATCAGTCTTTGATAAAGGTAGAGTGTTATGCCGGCTATCGTGGTGAGGAAACGCCGGTACGTTTCTACCTTGGCGAGCGTCGCATTGAGGTCTTAGAGGTGCTTGATCGATGGCTTGATCCCACTTGTCGTTACTTCAAACTCAGGGGTGATGACAACGGTATCTATATCTTGCGTCATATGACTGACGAAGACGTTTGGGAAATGACCTTGTTCGATAGTCATACCGAGGACGGTATCCGTCTTTCATCCACCTGAAGGTTATAAGCATCAGATACCCAATCATCGAACAAAGGTAACATAAGTTACTGGCGGGGCATGGGGTGACCGTTTTGTAAAGGAGTGGTCTGAACGATTACGTGTTTTTGAAAAAATGAACATTAACCAAAGGACAAGACGATGACAAAGTTAGTAACTCATATTTCAGTCGGTGCACCCGATCCAGAACTAAAGACGTCTCCTATTCTGGATGAAGGGGATGAAGAGTTTGATGTTCTGTCACAGGAAGTGGATGATTTGCCGCAATGCTATTTTAATAATGTTGCCTATGACGATGGCACTTATGTTTGTAGTGGTAGCGGTGCGCTTTTGCATTGTGAAAAAGGATTGTGGGTAAGAGAAAGCGGCTGTGATCCCGATAACCCTTAATAATCGATATAACATGACACGTCGTCCCTAGCCTTGAAGCGGATGGATGGGTGCGACATGCACACAACAATAAACGGGGTCACTTTTGAAAAAGTGTTCTACTGTAATTCCCTTTTTCTTTGCCCGCTTAGCTATCATTTCTTTATAGGACAGGTTGGTTTTATTTCGTGTATGAGGTGCTCTGTTCTTCAAGATGACTTAGTACCATGGGATGCCTGTCCTCTCATGCTCCTCTCTCATGCTCCTGCCCGTTCACTCCCTTATAGTTGTTTCTGATAAACACCCTCTGTTCCATCAACAACCTGAAAACCCACTTTGAGCAAATACTCTCTGTGTTCCTTCGTCGTCGGTTTCGCCCTTAGTGTATTAACCCCCCTGTATTTGATTACATCAGGGTGTGACTCATAGTAATAATGCGCCAACTTAAAATCACGGTATTCCGGTGTGACATAGTCCAACAGAACAGACAACACACCTTGTTCACTATTATTCCCAACTAATACACCCGCTATGCTGTTATTCCTCAGCATATAAAACACCGTATTGGCTTCTCTAAGTTCATCTACAGATGTCTGAAGTTCTATTTCGCCCTGATTTGTCGAAATAAAATACTCAAAATATTCAGAATTAACCGATGCAACAATCAGCTTGAACTGCTCCTCTACCGAATGAATTTTCCATAAAAAGTAAACATTGATTCCGGCTATACCCAGATTCATAAACATCGTCGGGTAAGAGTCAATTAAATAGGCAAACGCAGCAAACAAAAGACAACCAATTAAGTTAATTACCCTCAGCTTTATGATTGACGTCATTGTAAGAGAAACAAGAACGACTAAAGACGCCAGATAACCAAACCACTCTATCCAATCAAAACCCATTTTTATGTCCTTATGTGTTTGTTTACCATAAAGATAGCATTGATCTCGACAAACAAACTAATCCATCCATTAATCACAAAGACGTACCTGAGCTAAAGCCACTTAATAACGCCACTCCGACCCAGATAAAAAATAGTGCCCACCCAACAGTTGCTAGGTCGCTGGTCACTACACAACATATAACCCAATGGCCACAATGATCGTTTGATGTAACAGATAGAAAGGTAGCACCGCTTCGTTGGCGTACCGTTCCAAATCAGCCCCAAAACCCCTGTTACATATGGGAACGTGCGATTCGTAGAACGAATCACGCCATAAATGCGCAGGCTGAAAAAGGCCGGTAGCTGGAGTGGCTGAGAAAAACCACGGAAAGTCCATTTCAAACGTTGCTTACATAGTGTAAGGATTTTCAAATTTACTTATGTGCATGAAAACAAGCATTTCTAAACAGCACTGTGTCTAAGAGATTTGAGGGGATTCAGTACGGAGATCCCGAGGGGACATGATAACAAAAGCCGGATGTCATGTTTATTCGGTTGTTACTGCTCAAAAGTTCTTTCTCACCGTCACCCGCTTGCCGTCTTCGACTTCATCGCTGGGGTGGTTGATGACAGCCTCCCCCCCGGTTACACCTTCTAAGATCTGGGCAACCAGGCCATTACGCCAGCCGACCTTAACGGCCCGCAGCCTGGCTCGGTGGTTTTCCACCGCGAACACTGCCCAACCGTTTTTATAACGGAACAGGCTGCTGGCAGGCACCTGCAATACATCCTCCTGATGCCACAAAATAAAGCGCGCCTCAACACGGTAACCATCGCCTAGCCGTTGCCATCGTTCGGCAGGTGATGTCAAATCGGAAATGATTAAAACCCGTTGCTCTTCCACGCCCAGCGCAGAGATTTTGGTAAAACCAACCGGCTCGATAATACGCACTGTGCCTTCCAAGGAGTGTTCGCCGCCCCAGCGTTCAAACAGTACTTTCATTCCCGGTTTGATCTTCACGGCATCGGCAGAAAGGACATCCACTTCAATTTCCAGCGCCAAGGGGTCGCCGACCTCCAGCAGGGGATCGCCGGTCCGCACCGGGCCCTCGCACTCATGTGCAACCTTGAGGATCCGCCCGCTGACAGGGGAACGAACAGGCACCCGTTCTGCCGGTGCACTGTCGGAGGTTGCCGCCGAATACCGCAAAACCGTGCGCGCTGCTTCGAGTTCATACCGGGCCACTTCAACACTGAAGTCAGCCGAGCGCCTGGCGGCGGTGCTGGTCTGCAGCCTAGTTTCGGCCTGTTCGAAAGCCTCACGAGAAATAACCCCTTTGGCCATCAAAGGTGCAAGCCGTTTAAGTTCATTGTCCACCAATTTCGCAGCTGCTGCGGCGGAACGTGCCTGCTCCTTGCTGGCATCCAGGGCCGATCCGGCCGCCGCTACCCGGGCCTCGGCCTCGGCGCGGCGGCGCGGATCGAGCACCGGTGATGCCAAAGGCGTGATCCCCAGCAAATCCTGATGCTGCTCAACCGGATCACCGACATTCAGTTCCACGCGGCAGGCAACACCGTCTACCGGTGCCGAGATAATATAACGATCAATCACCCGGGTGCGGCCTTCTTCTTCAATAGTGATGGTCAAAGGCGCACGCCTGACCGCGACGGTTTCAACCAGCGCCGACTGCGGCCAGAAGCCCCAGATCAGCAAGCCAAGGATCAGCACGACGAACAGTATGATAACGGGATGTTTTTGCAACATAGTACGCATCAGCTTACTCCTTGGTTTTAAGGACAGCCACCATGTCAAGATGGGCCAGGTTACGCCAGATCATCACGGCAGAGATAAGGTATGAAACAATCACTACCAGGGCGGCAAACGCGTAGACGTTCATGCCCAAAACCAGTGGGATGCGATACAGATCGGAGTCAAACTTAAATGCCAGGTAAGCACACAGACCATGGCCGATAAGCAGTCCAATCGGTATAGCCAGCAATGTCAGCAGAGCCAGCTCGCCCAGCAGAATATAAGCTATTTCGGCGCGCTGAAAACCCAGCACCCGCAGGCTGGCCAGTTCGCGGTTGCGTTCCGACAGCGCAATGCGCATGCTGTTGTAAACCACACCAAAAGCGATGCTGCCGCCGAGCATGGTGGTAATAAAGGTAAAGAATAAAATGGTCTCTTCCATGGTTTCATAGAAAGCATCGATAGCAGACTTTTGCTCGACCACGCCGGCAATGCGCGGCATCTCCTTAAGCTCGGCGTAAACCTGACGCTGGAAGTGCGGATCAACGGATAACCGGGCACCGTTGATGGCATTGTCTTCTTTGAGCAAACGGTTCAGGGCAGCCTGCTGCATGTAGGCACTCAATCCCAGGTATTCTTTGGCAGTACCGACTACCGGCACCCGGATCGTGGGACGGTTGCCTTCCAGCACTTCGACAGTAAGCATGTCACCGGGCCGGATCTGCAGCAGCTCAGCCAGGTAATCGGTTAGGATGACACCTTGTTGTGGCAGAACGATTGCCTTAAGCTCGGTATCAAGCAACCGCATCAGTTTGCCGTCCGGCGGAATGCCCTGCACCGAGGTGCGATAAAAGCGGTGCTCAAACTGCAATTTCGCCGCTACCGCACGAAAACCTTCTGCATGCTCCACCCCCTGCAGACTCTGCAGAGAATAGAGCGAGCGCTGAGACGTCGGCTCGGTATAAATGGCAGTAATATCGCTGCGCTGGCTCAGCCCATAGTGCACCTCAACCATGTGATCGATAGCCCCTTCCTGAAAACCGCCTATCATCATGGTTGCGCCGGCCATACTGATCCCCAGGACCGTCAGCAGAGATTTGAGCGGACGGCGTTCAATATGGCGCAGGATCATCCGTGTCGGTTGCGAAAACCAGCGTTGCAATCCCAGCCGCTCCACCAGCGTTGGCTGAAAAATGGCCGGCGGCTCCGGCCGCATGGCTTGAGCAGGGGGCAGCCTGGCGGCACGGTTTACGGCATACAAGGTGCCGAGGATAGCAACTGCCATGCTGATCACGGCCGCGGCAACAATCACCTGGGGCCTGAGCACATAGATCATAAACGGCAGACTATAGAAGGTCATATAGATGTTGCTCATGCCCTTGCCCATCCAGATCCCAAAGCCGATACCGGCGAGGATGCCGAACGCCACGATGACCAGCACCAGCTTGGTGTAATGCAGCCCGACAGCAAAGTTGCTGTAGCCAAATGCCTTGAGCACGGCGATCTGCTCGCGCTGTAAGCTGATCAGGCGGCTGGTCACGATATTGAGCAAAAACGCGGCCACTCCAAAAAAAATGATCGGGAACACGGTGGCAATGGTTCGCTGCTGTTTAAGCTCTTCAGACAAGAAACGGTGAGAAAGCTGATCTTCACGGGCTATGGCGCCTGTTCCGCCATAGGGTTTCAACAGTTCATCGAGGCGATCGATAACCGCCTGGGCATTGGTGCCCTTGCTCAGGGTAAGGGTAACATCATTGAATGCGCCGTCCATGTCGTAAGCTGTAGCCAGGGGTTTTCGCGCCATCCATAACACGCCGTACCTCAGGTAGTCGGGAAACATGGCGCCCGGTGCGATCTGGTAAATATACTCCGGCGACAGGACATGGCCGACCACGGTGAGCGTTTTACGCCGCCCGTTAATAGTGGCGCGCAAATTGGCGCCGGGTTGCAGATCATGGGCTCGGGCGAACTCTTCGCTAAGCAGCACTTCCTTATCACGGCCCGGCTCAAGCAGCCGGCCCTTGCGCAGGTAGATCCTGTTTAGCTGGCCCGGGCTGTTATAGGGCAATGACAACAGATGCCCACTGACCGGATCATCAAAACCAGCCACATCAAGATTAACATAAGCCACCACGCGGCTTTCCACCCTGTCGACGCCGGGAATGGCTTCAATACGTTTTACCAGCGACAGCGGCGCTCGCTTGAGGGTAGCGAACACATGGGCAAAGGAATGGTTGCGGTAATAGGTTTCACGGGTCTGATATAAGGAATCGAGAGTGCTCAAAGACATGATGAAGATACTGACGCCGCCAACAATGACCATCGCAATTGCCAGGGCCTGCATCCGCATGGCCCAGAGGTCTCGCCAGAGTTTTTTATCGATCGCCTTCATCGCCGCATCACCATTTCAGCTCACAGGGAGCCAGGCGAGTCTTGTTGACCTCGACCCTGCTGATCAGCCCGTCGGCCAGGTAGATGACGCGATCCGCCATTTGTGCAATACCGGCGTTATGGGTGATAACGACCGTGGTGGTGCCTAGCTCCCGGTTAACACGCTGCAAGGCTTCAAGCACCACAATCCCGGTTTCGGAATCCAGCGCCCCGGTCGGCTCATCACATAACAAAACTTCCGGTTGTTTGGCAATCGCACGGGCGATCGCCACCCGCTGCTGCTCTCCCCCAGATAGCTGGGCCGGAAAGTGATCCAGGCGCTCAGCCAGGCCGACCAGTTGCAGCGCCTCATCCGGTTTCATCGGCGACTGGGCAATTTCGGTCACCACGGCCACGTTTTCCCTTGCCGTAAGACTGGGGATCAGGTTATAAAACTGAAAAACAAAACCGACGTGGTAGCGTCGGTATTCAGTCAGCTCGCTCTCACCGGCTCGGGTCAGATCGCGGTCGACATAAAACACGTGACCGTCAGTCGGCGTATCCAGTCCGCCGAGAATATTGAGCAAGGTCGACTTACCACTGCCCGAGGCCCCCAGCAGCACAGTAAACTCCCCCCGATACAAATCCAGATCCACCCCGCGCAGAGCACGTACCTGTACCTCACCCATCTGGTAAACCTTGGTGACGTTATGGACATGGAAAACAACATCTTCGCCGAGTGCCTCATGGGAGGGCCGATCCGCTGACATAACATTTCTCCACTAATGCTTTGTTCAGTATAGCAATTTCCCACAGGCAGCAGACTTAATCTCAGGCTGAGTTTATTTATGAAATGTTTCCTGCGCAGTATCAGAATGCAAAGCTTAGTTATGAGAGCGTACACCTATAACAAGACAGAGAGTGCACTAACAACAGCAGCCGGAACGCAAGCCTCACTCACAAAGTAAGATCCAGGCAATGCTGCATAGCAAGCCGGCTTTCAGGCTGAATCGCCCCACTTTCCTAGACACTCCAATGCCTTACATTATGTGTGGGGGGGGGACGAGGAAATTCTTCACGTTAACTAAAATATAGTATTATTGAAAGTCAGCTAAGAAGACGTAACACGCTATGGGGGCGATTGTGTGATACAAATCGCGCAACGCTCGCAATTGGGAGAAAAAGGCGTTCACAAGAAAAAGGCGTAATCGCTATCACAGCTTGGGACATAACCTTGTTAGAGTAATTGATTAATTTGACATTTATCGAATTAATCTAAGTATGGAAAACCTCGGAAGGGCAAAGGCAAGACTTGAGCCCTTTGCTTACTGCGAATTCAAGTTTAAAAAAGCCAGCATTAAGTTGCTGGCTTCATGAATCTGGTCAATTGTATTTGATTAAACTAATTTCATCTCTTGGATGATATCTGAAGCAATCTCTGGTTTCGTGCTGGTTGGCTTTGCGTGAAGGTCTGCTTTCAGTTGTCCTTTGCGGTTACGTAGGCCTGTCTCTAGTTTTTTCAATGCTGCTGAAATGGCAGGATACATTACATCGTTAGTAGATTTTGCTGAAACCCGTACACCTTCATAG
>NZ_JAKJSP010000096.1:0-7535 GCF_050337085.1 Photobacterium sagamiensis
ACCATGGGATCGATCAGAAAACCCTAGAACACTGGCTGATGCAACATTACATGATATTGGTCTATCTTCCGGCATACAGTCCGGAATTGAATCTGATCGAAATCCTTTGGAAACAGGCCAAGTATTACAGACGCCGCTTTATTACTTGGAGTAAAGAAACACTGGAAGCAGAAATCGCTGCCTTGTTAGATGGCTATGGCAACTTATTTGAAATAAGTTTTTCTTAGTTACTTATATGCCAGAACTACCTCATGATTGAATCTCGCATCTTGAGGTAGTTTGGATATAAATAAAAAAGGCAGCGAATACTCGCTGCCTTTGCTTCTTCAATATTAATAAAACCGATTAGCGATTGATCATCTGATCGCGCTCTGGGCCAACAGAAATCATTTTTATCGGCACACCCATCAGCTCTTCAATGCGCAACACATAATTTTGTGCTGCTACTGGCAAACTATCAAACGTGCGGCAACCTGTAATGTCTTCGTCCCAGCCTGCAAGCTGCTCATAGATAGGTGCAAGTTCAGCAGTTTGCGGCCAGATAGGGTTCTCGCAATGCTCACCTTCATAAGCAACACAGATTTTCAGGTCTTGCATACCGCTTAAACAGTCGATCTTCGTCAGTGCAACTTCTGTTGCTGCCTGAAGTTCAACACCGTTTCGAGTGGCTACCGCATCGAAATAACCCATATCACGAGGACGGCCAGTCACTGCACCATATTCATTAGCAGCTTCACGGAAATTATCCTGCTCAGCCATCGCCGTGACCAGCGTACCTGTACCCACCGATGAGCTAAAAGATTTTGCAACAGCAATAACACGCTCAGGGCGAAGTGCCGGCAAACCACTGCCGATCCCCGCATACGCTGCTGTAACATTAGAAGAGGTTGTCCACGGGTATTCGCCAAACACCAAATCACGACCGGCACCTAGCTGCGCTTCGAAAAGCAGGTTCTCACCTTGTGTTTGCAGTGTTTTTAATGGCTCAGTCACATTGCAAATTGCATCTCGCCATGGCGCAGACACTTCCAGTAGCCACTCGGTCATCTCTTCTGCTGTTTGAGTAAATTCAAACGTTGGATACAGCGCTTTTAACTGCGGTAGTTTCCAGTCCAGCATGAACTGGATACGTTCAAGCAGTACTTCCGGCTGTTTCAGCCATCCGACCAGAATGCCTTTCTTCATCACTCGGTCGCCATAAGCGGGTGCTATGCCCTGGCGTGTTGAACCGTATGCACCGTCGCCTAAACGCTCTTCCTCTAAAGTATCTTCGATAGCGTGGAGTGGAAGACAAAGAGTCGCACGGTCTGAAATACACATTTTGACGTTAACGCCAGCCGCTTTAATTTCAACCAGTTCTTCAGACAAAGGAGCGGGACTGATCACCATACCCGGGCCTAGCACCGCAATACAGTCGGGATTAAATACGCCGCTCGGTAGTTGGTGTAATTTGAAGGTTCCGAAGTCGTTAACCACAGTATGACCTGCATTGTTACCACCCTGGAAACGAATACTCGCAGATGCTTCACCTGCTAAATAATCAACAATACGGCCTTTACCTTCATCACCCCAGTTAGCACCAACAACAACGATAGACGACATGATTTAATCTCCTCAAAAGCGAAGCCACTATCCTAGGCCTCAATGGATAATAAGAATAATTAATTATTGTTATTAGCTTGATAAGGATTCCATATGAGATTAATGTTGATCCGGACTGAGTGATGAGTTTCGAACAGCGAGTATATGTACCGACACTCTCTACCCGCCCCCCAAAGACAGGATCACCTATGTTAGATATCCATTGGCTCAATACCTTCGTAAGTTTAGCCAAGCTGAAACACTTTGGTAAAACTGCCACTGAGCTACACATGACACAACCCAATGTGAGTTTACATATCAAGCAATTAGAGCAATCCACACGGGTAAAGTTGATAGAACGTAGCCCGTTCAGATTGACTCAGGCGGGCTACCGGCTGCTGCAAAGTGCCGAAAATACCCTGATGGAACTACAAACCTGTCAGGCTGATCTGAATGCCATAAATGATCTTTGCAAGGGCACATTAACCATTGCGGCAAGTGATATTATTTCACGTCTGTTACTGATCTCACCGTTCCAATCATTTAAAACCGAATTCCCGGGCATTGATCTTTCTTTACTCAATACCACGTCGGCACAGGCGGCTGAACTGGTTAAAAGTGCTAAAGCCGATCTCGGTTTTGTGATGGCGCAGAAGGAAAGCCAGCCCCTGCACTTTACTGAGCTTCAACAAGTAAAATGGTGTGCATTAGGTAACGGCCTTACCGAGTGGCAACAAGGAAAAATACAGCCCCAAGAGCAGTTACAGGAAGAGCCGACACTGATCCTGCTGGGCCACGATACCCGCACCCGTGATCTGATTGATTCTGCCCTTCCTCAGCTTAACCTGCCAAAATACCGTGTCATGGAAGTCGGTAGCGTCGATGCCCAGATTGATTGGGCTGAAGCGGGCTTTGGGGTGGCGATTGTGCCTGAGTTCTCCCTGCACCCTAAGCTGAACCTACAAACCAAGATCACGCCGCTACCCCAATTCCCCACCACCAGCCTGGGTTACATTGTGCGGCAAAATCAAATCCTTTCCCGCGCCATTAAGCAATTGCTGCACTGGGTAAATGATGAAATAACGAGTTCTAAAAGAAAGGGATAATTAACCAACCGAAAGGGCGTGCATACGCCCTTTTTTCAAAGACGTTTATTAACTCTTCGTAACGTATATAACAGACTTTCTCCGATTTGATGAAAATCAACGCAATTGAAGCCTTCATCGCTTTGCCACCGATTTTTGTCGAGTTCGTCACATAAATTGATTAAACTGCCGCCATCAAATTTTTTTACTTTGGATGAATTGTAATGTACAAACTGGTTGCATTAGACATGGATGGCACCTTGCTTAACTCACAAGGTTCGATTTCAGCAAGAACCAAACAAGCTATTGCAAAAGCGCGCGCAATGGGGGTAAATGTCGTATTAGCTTCTGGCCGTCCGCTTGAGGGAATGACAAAATCTCTGCATGAACTGGATCTTACAAGCAATGATGATTATGTGCTTTGTTACAACGGCTCGCTGGTTCAAAGAGTAGAAAGTCAGACTGTTATTCGCAGCCAGTTGCTAAAAGGGACTGATGCTAAAAACATTGGCAGCCTCAGCCACGATTTTGGTGTTCACGTCCATGCTTTTTCTCGCCGCCAAGGGTTGATCACACCAGAAAACAACCACTACACCAACCATGAAGCAAAAATAAATGGCCTGGAAATTACTGAGGTTGATTTTGCCGAGCTGGACAACGGCGAAGAGATCTTAAAGGTCATGATGATTGATGAACCAGAGCGTTTGTCTGCAGCCATTTCCCGCCTGCCAGCATCGCTGTACGAGCAATACACCATAGTACAAAGCGCACCATTCTTCCTTGAATTCATGAACAAGAACAGCAATAAAGGTATGGGGGTAAGCGCACTGGCTGAACACTTGAACATTGATGCCAGTGACGTTATTTGCATGGGCGATGCGGG
The DNA here is from genome assembly GCF_050337085.1 of Photobacterium sagamiensis. NCBI lineage: Bacteria > Pseudomonadati > Pseudomonadota > Gammaproteobacteria > Vibrionales > Vibrionaceae > Photobacterium > Photobacterium sagamiensis. The sequence goes on from NZ_JAKJSP010000096.1 coordinate 3,550, forward strand.
TAATGATCACCACATGCTTGAATATGCGGGTTTGAGCGTTGCAATGGGCAACGCTACCGAAGAAACCAAAGCACTGGCAAACTACATCACGGATACCAATGACAATGACGGTGTTGCCAAAGTTATCGAGAAGTTCATTCTCAACGCTTGATACTAATCAGCATTAAAGTTGTTGAAACAACCATAAAGTGATATTTACAACCATAAGCTGATATTTATCACGTCCATAACTTGATATTGCCTTTTTCTATACCATACTTTTGTAAGTTTACGACATATGGTGAAAGAGGCAATATTATGTCTACGACCCTTTTCCCTTCCCCAGAAGTACTCGACGCACTCAACGACGCTTTTACTACTCCTGCGAGAAACTTAACAAAATCGCGTGGCAAAAACATACATCGATTTGCTAGCGCCAAAATGGGTCGAAGAGTATCAGTTGAATCTTCGTTAGAATGTGATGCTTGCTATCATTTTGATTTCGCTAAAAGTATTCGAAGATTTTGCTCTCAACCTATCCGATATAGTTATGTTTTGGATGGTACAAGGCACAAGTATGTACCTGATTTCCTGGTCGAGTTCGAAAATGGTGAATTCGTTCTTTATGAGGTCAAAAACGATATCGAAGTATCATCATTTCAATTCAAAAAAGAGTTTAAAGCAAAGGTAGCTGCGGCGGAAGAATTTGGCATTGCTTTAGAATTAATCGAAGAGCACCAAATTAGAACTGGAACACTTTTTAAGAACTTAAAGTTAATCCACCGTTATGCATCTCGCAATGATCTCAGTCAGATCCAAAGAGCGGTGTTGTCTATTCTCAGTAGCGATGGTGCACAACGAATAGAATCACTTATGTCGAGAACAGGGTTATCTCGGCAGCGCATTATGCCAATAATCTGTGATCTTTTGTCCAAATGTTTGCTTGAGGCAGATTTAGACATTCCTCTGACGCAAGAAACAGAGATTGGTTTAGCGTATGCCTAGTTCTACATTCTCCAATTTACATAGAAAAGCAAATCAGGCAATCCCTGAGAACAAAGGGGTAAATAGTGACCCCTTTGCAATGCAGGAGGAGTCTACCTTCAAAGACCTAACTGCATTTAGTGATGAAATTTTGCATGAGGTGCAGTTTCGCTTAGCAATACTAAAACAGATAAGTCAGCAATGTGACAGCATAAATACCAAAACAATTGAGCCTCTTAGAGTAGAATTACAGCGAGAATCTCAAAGAAAAATTCCTAGCTCTATAACAATCTACCGTTGGTGGCTCAAGTTTCGAGAGTCTGGCTACGACCCGGTATCCCTAGCGTCCAAATCTAAACAACGCGGAAACAGAAATATAAAAGTTCCTAAGGTTGTTTCTGAGTTCATGGACCAAGCGGTAAAGCACGTCATTTCAGCAAGAAAAACGAATATTCAGTCTGCATTTCGACGAGTTAGGAGAAAAGTTCGCCAATATAACTTAGCTCACGGTACACACTTTAAGTATCCAAATTATGAGTCCATTCGTAAACGAGTTAAAAAGCTAACACCTTACGAGAAATTAGAGGGAAGTAAGGGGAAGCGTGTTGCGAAGCGAGAATTTCGGCGAATGGGTAAAAGAATACTTACATCGAACGTGCTTGAAAGAGTAGAGATTGATCATACCTGGCTGGATTTATTTGTTGTACATGAGGAGCACAGAATTGCTATAGGGAGACCATACCTTACTCAATTAGTTGATTGTTATAGCAAAGCAGTTGTTGGCTTCTACTTAGGGTTTGAGCCGCCAGGTTATACATCAGTAGCTCTGGCTCTGAAAAATGCGATTCGCCGTAAAGAGGAGCTACTAGCTCAGTATCCTTCGGTAAGGCATGATTGGCTTTGTTATGGTATTCCAGATTTACTTGTAACAGATAACGGTAAAGAGTTTTTGTCGAAAGACTTTGATCTAGCGTGTGGAAGCCTCCTTATCAATACTCATCAAAATAAAGTTGAGACACCAGACAATAAACCGCATGTAGAAAGACAATACGGCACCAGTAATACTTCTTTATTAGATGATTTACCAGGGAAAGCATTCAGTAGCTATCTTCAACGTGAAGGTTATGATTCCATCGGTGAAGCGGCCTTATCTTTGAATGAAATTACAGAAATATATTTGATTTGGTTGGTCGATATTTATCACAGAAAGCCGAATAAAAGGGGGACAAACTGTCCCAACGTTGCCTGGAGGCAAGGTTCTGAAGAGTGGGCACCAGATGAGTTTGGTGGCTCAAAAGAAGAGTTAGATTTTCGGTTCGCTAAATTAGATAGGAAGATGCTAAGAAAAGAAGGTATAACTGTCTACAAAGAGCTTTCTTATAGTAGTGAACGACTGGCTGAATATAGAGGTCAAAAAGGTGATCACAAAGTGACCTTTAAATACAATCCAGAGAATATGGGGTTTATTTGGGTTCTTGACGAAGATAAAGAAGAGTACTTCAAAGTACCAGCAATAGATTATGAATATGCAAGTATAGTTTCTTATTGGCAACACAAAAAAAACCTAGAAATCAAAGAAAAGCTAAATAATTCTGACTATGATATAGATGCTGAGATTGATGCTGAAATCGCCATAGAGGAACTTGTTGAACAATCTATGGCGCAAAAGAAAACTGCGATAAGAAATAAGCGCCGTGGAGCTAGATATCAAGAAAACGCTACCAGAGCCAAATCATCGAAGCGTAAGGATGTTACTGCAGAATCCCAAACTAACAGTATTGTGGAATCTGACTCCGATGACAGTGGTAGTTGGGATATAGATTACGTCTAGGAGAATATGTAAATGGATGATAAGAATGTTCGGATTAGTATGGCTAAAAGAGCTTTTGTTTCCACTCCTAACGTAAATACAATTCTAAAAAATATGGGCAGGTGTCGAGACTACTCAGACTTAGAAACAGAACCAACCTGTATGATGGTATACGGAGCTTCTGGTGTCGGCAAAACTACGATAATAAAAAAGTATTTGAAACAAAACCAGGGAGACTCGAATCTAGAAGGGGATATTGTCCCTGTGTTATACATAGAGCTACCAGAGAATGCAAAGCCTGTTGATGCTGCAAGAGAAATGCTTCTAGCATTAAATGATCCACTTGCATTATCTGAAAGTGATTCGGCTGTATTGACAAAACGGATAGTTGAACTGGCGCCAGCATTAAAAATTGAGCTGATCATAATCGATGAATTTCAGCATTTAGTTGAAAAGTCATCAAATAAGGTGCTCAGTCGGGTTGGTGACTGGCTTAAAATGATACTGAATAAAACAAAATGTCCAATGGTTCTATTTGGGATGCCTTATTCTAAAGTCGTTTTAGATGCTAACTCTCAGTTGCAAGGGAGGTTTTCAATTCAGCTTCATTTACGACCTTTCAGCTACCAACATGATAAGGGTACTTTTGAGATCTTCTTAAAGAGCCTTGATGCAGCTTTGCCCTTTAAAAAATCAAGTGGCTTATCATCAGAGAAAATGCAAAAAAAATTGTACGCTTTTTCAAATGGAAATATGCGTTCACTGCGTAACTTAATTTATCAGGCATCAATACAAGCAATCGAAAAGGGCTGCGATTCAATTAACGAGGAAGATTGGGTTTTCGCTTCCGAGCTTACTTCTGGTGACAAGCCTTCAACGTGGCGAAATCCATTTATAGCTGGGACAACTATTACCAAACAGATGTTGGCCGATCCGCCTAAAACTATAGGCTGGGAAGATTACCTGCGAAACAACAAAAAAAGAGGCAAACCAGGAGATATCAGCGAGCTGTTTCGTTGATGCTATCAGGTATTTTATGATGTTTTCTGATGCATACTCTTTCGGAGAAGCCATCGATTCCTCTCAACTGTAACTCATTTCGGGACAGAACCTTGTTAGAGTTGCGACTCCAACAAGGTTGATTTACATTAGGAAAAGTATCTTGAAAACTTAAACTTTTGTTCAAGCCCTTATATGCTTAGCCAGCGTTTTA
>NZ_JAKJSP010000097.1:0-7299 GCF_050337085.1 Photobacterium sagamiensis
GTTGATCACCGATGATTTTCTGATTGATTCAGACATTGATGGTTATTCCGGCGCCACAATATCGGCACGCGGAATCACGTCGGCGGTGCGTCAGGCTGTTCATCTCGGCGCAGTGAACCACCTGAAAATGCCCTCGGTCTGGCAAGAAGAGCAATGGCAGTTTGGCATAAAAGAAGCCGGCCTGCTGCTGTTGGTCGCTTTGGTGGTATTTGCTAACCAGTACCAAAGCAAGCTAAGCCGGATCCTGAAAGCAATTATCCCCCTGCTGTCATTGGCATATGTGGGGATCTACACCAACGCCTCGATCAGTTTTGGTTGCCTCAGTTCAATTCTGCTGGGCTATTTTCCCAGCCCCAAGCATCACCCGATTTGGTGGATCATGATGCTCAGCGTATTTGGCGGGATCGTGTTTCTGCGGCGCAACATCTACTGCAACAATCTCTGCCCTTTCAGTACAGTACAGGGACTATTACATAAGATAAGCGGGATCCGCCTGAATCTGACGCCACAAGTCACTCGTAACGCCAGAAGCATCATTCTGACGCTGATCTGGATGTCATTGATGCTGATTTTCTTATCCCGACACCCGGCGCTCGGATCCTACGAACCCTTCTCCATGATGTTCGCTCTGGAGGGAATGGGGATGCAGTGGTACATCTTGCCCTTCTCGTTATTGGGCGCACTGTTTGTACCAGATTTCTGGTGCCGACTGTTTTGCCCCGTGGGCTTTTCGCTCAATGAGTTAGTGCGCTTGCGCACCAAAGCAGTGAAATCTTTCAAGCGCCCAGCCAGACTGAAAACACAATCAATTCCCACTATCGATATAACGGAAAACGATGCACGACAAAACCAGCGGAGATCCAGATGATGGCCACCACTAAAAAGAAAAGGGAACCGAACAAGTTCGCGCTAATGTTGTTCGTCGCCACCTTGGCGTTGATCATCATTTTTTTCCTCCAGTCAATACTGAAAATCGGGGAGCGACGCCTTGTAGGTGAAGCCATCAACCAAGTTCAGGCAAAAGTACAAACGTTTAAAGAGAACCAACAGCAGGAGTCCGGAAAATGACAAACACATGGCAGGTTGAGAGCAGCAAAGCTTACGCAGATCTGGAGTTCGGCCCGACGGTATATAAAGCCTGTACCCATTGTCAAAGTGCAATCGAAATTGTCCCTTTGCTGTCAGGCAATACCCTGGGAGGCACGCTCTGGAGTGATGGTTTCCTGGAAACCGATCAGATGCCCGAACAGGATTTACTGGGCCGGTGCCGCCACTGTAACGAAATTGTCAGCCTGGCTGATCTGGAGCCCCATCCGCAGCAAGAAGTTCCAGCGGACAATGACGATTACTCATATTTGTCATTAACCCTGGTGGATTACGAAATGCTATTGCAGCAACTCGGCGACATTGCCGAATACTATCACCCCTATCTGCGGATCAAGTTCTGGCAACGGAATAATGACCAACGCCGTTATTCAGACCCAACAGTCCCGTTCACCGAGCAAGAACAGCAAAACCTGCAGGCACTGTTGTCCCTGCTCGGCGATGAAGATGCTGGTCGATTGCTTAAAGCGGAAATTTATCGGCAACAGGGAGAGTTTGAGCACGCCCAACGCGTGCTATCAGACCCGTTCGATCATCGTGTAAGCGAAGTGGTGATGCGTTTAAAGCAACTCGTACGTGAAAAAAATCAATTCCTTACAAAGATTTTTTCCGGCGAGGCCGCATGCAATACAACAGCCGGCTGTAACATAACATCGAACTGATGAAGCAAAAGAGAAAACCCTAAAACATAACCAAGCAGTGAGATTGAAACCCCACTGCTGCTCATTTTGTATGTACGAATGGATGTTACGTGAATATATTATCTAGTTTTAAGGGGCTTATGATCACGGTCGTCGCCTTATTATTAACTGTCTTCTTAGCAATTTCGACCTCTCTTCCTATCGGTAGTTTTCAACGTCAATTATGAGTAATATTGATGAATATGCTACGGTATGTCACTTTTTGCTTGAAGAGGGTATTCGATATCCCTTTGTATCAACTTTTCACGGAAACCCTGTAAAACTATGATTAACCTCTCAGTTGACGATCTCAAGCTCATCAACCTTATTGCCAACCAGGGCAGTTTTGCAAAAGCTGCAGATATGCTGCACCTGACTCGGTCGGGCGTGAGCCGACGCATAAAGTCTATCGAAGACAGGTTGCAGATCAAGTTGTTTAAACGCACGACGCGACAGTTCGAACTGACCTATGAGGGACGGCGCCTTATCGAGCATACCGTGGCAATGGAGCGGCATTGGATCCAGGCAATGGGAGAAATTCAGACTCAGAAAGCCGAGCCAACCGGCAAGCTAACCGTGTGCAGTCAGGATCTGATTCACCGCCGTCTGGCACAATACTGTTTGACCGATTTTCTGACCCAATATCCCAAGATTGATCTTACCCTGTTAACCACCCACGGCCTGCCGGAAATCAATAAGTTCGATGCCGATCTTATGCTGCATATCAGCCCGTTAAATGAACAGGCATTTATCAACGAACCCCTGGTGCTTTGTGACCAGATGTTCTATGCCAGTCCTGCCTATCTGGCAAAAAATGGTGTGCCTCAGCATCCGAGAGAGCTGGGCGCTTACCATACCATTGAATGTATCGAATCGGCACGCCAACGTGAAATCGGCTACTGGTCATGGCACGAAGATGAAATCCCCCATCAGGTGAAGATCAACAGCTGCATGCAGTGCGACGAGCTGGAAGTGGTCATGCATATGGCGCTCAACGATAACGGCATTGTCCAGCTGCCCGAATTTTTGTGCCGACAATATGTCGCACAAGGGCGTTTGGTTGCCCTGTTTGACGGCAAGTTCGCTAATTCGGTTCCGATTTACGCCATCTATCCTAAAAATCAGTATTATCCATCTACGACCCGGGCTTTTATTCACTTCATGCGTTACAACAAGCTGTTTGGTGTGCCGTTGCCGCCGCAAAATGGTGGCGTTGGCCTGCTCTGAGGCGTTGAAACATGACAATGTAGCCATGTGATTGTGATCTGGTTCACACTAAAGCAAAAATCTCAGTTTGTGTGTGTCGGCGGCCATTGGTTAACTTTTAAGCTGATGTGACCGCCGTTACACGCTTTCCGGCTGTTTATGTGATCTGGTTCGGTTTATTTACTCCATCATAAGCACCTCAATGGGCATCTCTTTAGGGTTATGTTCATTCTTGGTAATACTCTATTGTTACTGGCTTTATTTTTCCGAACGGTCTATGTCTTTATCATTTCCTTATCTGTTATGGGGGCTTTGCCCTGTGGATAAGGAATTAAACAATGACTTCGAAAAAAACTGAACATCCGGAAAATCAGCCGCGAATCAATACTGCCGATATCATTGATGACGCAAGCGTAAATAAATCCCGCCGCAATCTGTTTAAAATTGGTGCCGGTATCGCGGCAACGGCAGCCACCGGTGTATCGGGTGCCTTTGTCGCCGATCGTATCGACGGCATTGAACATGACAGCTTTCCGGTTCCTTTGGATCCTGCAGTACTCAAACCCTTCCCTCAGCGCAACTCCATCTGGACCTATGCCCTCAGCCCGCAACTAGCCCAGCAGTTCCCGGCCAGAAACCAGACTTTTGAAAACGGCTGGAACTTCCAGGACAACGCCATGAAATTTGTTCGTGGCTCGGTGGATATCCGTCATGCCACCGAATTAGCTGAAAAGCTGGGACAGAAAACAGGTATGTCGCAATTGGATAACGCCCTGGCTTGGGGGGGATGGGCTCCGGTCAATGTGATGGCACCGATGGCACCTAACATGATGCCGGATAATGGCGTCAACAGATGGTATCAGGGCCCGGTTGATATGCCGCCGCTCGGTCTTGTTGATCAGGTTGCCCCGGAGCGCTGGGAGTTTTCTTCCGGTGAAGAAGCCTCCATGGCCATTAAATCTGCCGCACGGCTCTACGGCGCGGTGCGTTGCGGTATCACCCCCAACGATCCGCTCTGGAACTTCGACCCCCTCTACGACGYACAAAAAGAAAAAGAAATCTCCTGGGACGAGTTTCCATTTAAACCCAAATCGGTGATTGTGTTTCTGGTGGAGATGGATTACGCAGCCATGGCTACTGCACCTTCAAAAGTTGCAGAAGGCACGGTAGGCAACGGTTATTCCAAGATGTCATTTGTCGGTACCAGCATAAAAACTTTCCTTCATGCTCTGGGCTACCAGGCAGTAGCGGCCAGCAATGATTTAGGTAACAGCGTGGCTTATGCCGTTGCTGCCGGACTGGGCGAAGGTGCGCGAAATGGCGTGCTGGTTGCCCCACGCCTCGGTCCCCGAGTTAGAATTGCCAAGATTTATACCGATCTGGAATTACCGGCAGAGGCTTACGACAAGCCACGCAGCTTCGGGATCATGGATTTCTGTACCAAATGTAAGCTGTGTGCCGATGCCTGCCCGTCCAACGCCATTTCCACCGATGATGAACCGAACTGGGGACCGACCTATGAAAACGGTGACAACCCGGATTACGCTTGGCACCACCAGAGAGGTGTTAAGAAGTTCTATAGCGATGCAAAGAAGTGCTTAAAGTTTTGGGTAGAAAGCGACACAGGTTGCGGCGCCTGTATTACCGCCTGCCCGTGGAACAAACCGGATTTCTGGCACCACCGGATGATCGATGCCTCCAATGCCTTCACCGGCGGTCCTATTCACACCTTTATGAAAGTGATGGATGAGGTCTATGGCTATGGCAACACCTTTGATGAAAAAGCGGTTGTGAAATTCTGGAAAACCGGTAAAGACATCGAAATTTAACTTTGACTGCGAGGAGAAAGATTATGATTGGGTTAATGTGGTACCTGCTGGGTATGTTAACAACGGCGGGCATTTGGGGCTACGTCAAGCTTAAAGAGCACTACCGGATAGACTGGCGGGCGAACCTGGGCCTGATGGCCTCGGCGGGCAGTGCTTGGTTTTGTGTCGCCTGGTCCTGGGCATCCTTTGCCGAGCGTGAACCGCAGTCCGGAGCGATGGGATTGATCATGTTTGGCCTGATTGGGCTGGTGATTTTTGCCGGTACGTGGCGCCTGTTTATCACCCCGGCCAATAAATAAATCCCTTAAACAGGGGCGACGGCAACTGAAGTTTGTCGATGTGTTGTCACAGCTCACAGGTGGCAGCACGTTTGCCACCTGCAGGTATGGCTACCGCCCCTGGTTTTGCTATTCGCACATTATGGCCCGATGCAGTAAAGGCATCCTATGTCAAATTCTCATTCTTCCCGGAAAAAACACCAAAAGAGAGCAAAGCGACCAGCTTGGCTGGCTTACTTTGGCTATATTTCCCTGCTGATTGCCGCCATTGCCGGCAATTACTTCCAACACATTGATGAGAGCCGAGGACTCTTCGAATACTTCGGTTCAAGCGTACAACGAACAACCAGTGACAACCCGTGGCCATATGTGATGCAACAGGGCGATAACCCGATTCCTATAGTTACCGCAAAAGGCAACGGTTATGGCGGCCCGCTTGGTATCAGCGTAAAGATTAATGAAAAGACTCGGAGCATTGAGGATGTCGACTTGCTTCAACACAAAGATACGCCGGCCTATATTGGCCGGCTGGAGCGCAAGCACTTTTTAAGACAGTTTAAGGGCAAAATCTTAAACAGCGATTTTCTGGTTGATGGCGATATTGACGGGATCAGCGGCGCAACCTACTCCACCAAGGGGATCACCCTGGCCGTACGCCAAGCTGCCCACCAGGCGGCAATAACACTAAATATGCCACAAACCTGGCAGCCGCTACAGATCAACTTTTCGATCAAAGAAATCGTTCTCACCCTTGTGATCATCGCAACACTTGCAAGTAAAAAAATCCCGCCACGGTATCGTAAAGGCTTTGGCCGGATAATGTCTGTGATCGTCGTGGCCACCATGGGGTTCTGGCTCAACAGCTCCTTGTCACTCAACGCCTTTGGCAGCCTGTTTCTGGGTTACCTGCCGGACTGGCACAGCCATCCTGGCTGGTACATATTGATGAGCAGTGTGATCGCCTCTTTGCTTTTTATGGGGCGTAACGTTTACTGCAGCCAGCTCTGTCCATTTCATGTCATCCAGCACTGGCTCAATAAGTTAACCGGACTTAATTTTTCACCGTCTAAACTGCTACTGAATAATGCCAAATTCGGCGTTAACTTGCTGTTATGGTTATCTCTGATGTTAATCCTTTTATCACGAACACCAGCCATAGCCTCTTATGAGCCTTTTGCTATGATGTTCTCTTTAGAAGGTGTTGGTATCCAGTGGTATATCTTGCCACTGGCGCTCATAGGCTCAGCGGTTATGAATAATTTTTGGTGTCGGCTGTTTTGTCCTGTAGGGCGATTACTTAATCATTCATTGGAAATGCGTACCAAAGCGAAGAATAAGCTTTTGCGGGCAAAACATATCCGCGTTAAGGAGGTTTAATGAATACAGCGACTCCAGCACCGACCCGGCGCACGTTAAAGGAAATCCGTACAACCAGGCGCGCTAAACCAAAGTGGCAAGCGTATATCAGCAGTACGCTGTTTTGCATCACCCTTTTATTGGTATTGGGCTTTATTGTGCAAGAAGGCCTGCGTTGGTGCACTTAACATACAATATATTAGGCCGCTGATATCGGCGGCTTATTATGTCAAGGCAAGAGCATGAGTTACCAGCTGGTTAATTTAACCTTTGATGGCCAATATTCACACTCACGCCCTGACTACTTGATAATGTACTCAAGTAAATAAGTTAACGAAGAAATCTGGAGGGGACTATCTTTATTTACCCCGTTAGCACCGAAACAATGTTGATAAAAGGAAAACAAAATGGAATTAAATAATCTAGCAATGCACATTTTATTTTCGTTGCTAAATGGAAACGCAACTGGCTATGAATTAACTCGGTCTATGTCAAAAAGTCACGTATGGCGTTCATCTCATCAACAGGTATATCGTGAACTGGTAAAGCTGAATAAATTGGGGCTGGTTACGTTCACAACCGTCCAGCAAAAAGACAAGCCAAACCGTAAACCGTATTCAATCATGGCTGCTGGTCACGCTGCTAAGTAACTAAGAAAAACTTATTTCAAATAAGTTGCCATAGCCATCTAACAAGGCAGCGATTTCTGCTTCCAGTGTTTCTTTACTCCAAGTAATAAAGCGGCGTCTGTAATACTTGGCCTGTTTCCAAAGGATTTCGATCAGATTCAATTCCGGACTGTATACCGGAAGATAGACCAATATCATGTAATGTTGCATCAGCCAG
>NZ_JAKJSP010000098.1:0-7052 GCF_050337085.1 Photobacterium sagamiensis
CTTCTGGATCCGGGGACCGGTATCAGTATGATGCGCAAGGATTCCGACCATCATCGGGCCGCCGTAACCTTCGCCTTCTCCTAGTACTACCACGTCTGCGTCATCAGTTTTTTGTTTTACCAGGTTAAAAACAATAGGTTTTTCACTTTGGTGATCCGCACGCTCCAGTTTTAAATCTCCCATATAGTGGGATAGCATTGCTTTATGATTTGGCTGGGAAGCAAGCTGGCCGATCACGAAGGCCGCCAGCAAACTAAGCCAGGCCAGCGTTTTTAAAAGGGTTGTGGTACGGGAATGAGTTACTCGCATTACCTACTCCGAGTTACTGTGTCAAACAAATCAGCGCTGGAGGGATCACCGCCAACGCTGATTGCATTCTTATGGATCTTTTGGATTTACAATATTGCGTCTTTCGGCACGAACTTACGCCATGCCAGAATAATCATCAGCAAGCCGGGCATGCTGAAGAAGATCAGCGCCATTGCACCAGATTGAGCGACGCCTTCAAAGAATGAGGCACCGGCCCAGCCGATGCCGAACAAGATAGCCAAACAGCCTGTGATCATTATTCCCCAGCCGTACCAGGGAAGTTTCACTTTAACTGAAAGGTACGCCAGCCCCAGCACCGATAAAGTAAACAGGACCCCCATCAAAAACCACTGTATTAATTCCATATTGTTGCTCCTTTTATGCCTTGCCTACTGCACCAAACACATTACGGTTGCTTGAGTTGACCCGCATGCCTTCACCTGTTTTCCAGAATTTCTTCACTTTTTCCGGGTTCTGGGTCGAACCGTAGCCAAAGGCCGGATGCAGCTCTGCCATCAGGCCGTGAATAATTTTCGGGGTGTATGGGTTAATCGCCATGATGAACCAGTGGTGCCAATAGTCCGGTTCGTTGAAGGTACAGGAGGCGGTGCAGGCCGCGCAGTCGGTGTCACTTTCTAGCCAGTAGTCGAAACACTTTTTGGCATCGGTGTGGAACTTCTTAATCCCCTCGTGGTTGGACCATGAGTAGCCTGGTTGGTCAGAATGCTCACCTTCATAGTTGAAGTGGGTGTCATCGGCCATATCAATGGCGCCGCTAGGGCAGGCCTGTCCGCATTTTTTACAGCTTTTACAGAAATCGGTGATCCCCCAGCTGTGTGGACCGTCGTATTCTACGAAATCGAAATCGGTGTACACTTTGCACAGACGTACACGTGGGCCGTATCCTGGTACCAGCAGCTGGTTGTTACGTCCGCCTTCGCCCAGGCCTGCCGCGATCCCATAAGCAACGGAGTTACCCAGATCGTTTCCGCAGGCCACTGCATGGAATCCAAGCCCTTTGATGAATTTGGCAATACTTGAGGCCAGGGTTGCCATCTTGGTGTAACCATCACCTACAGTAGCACAAGAGGTTCTGGTCGGTGCCGCTGCTACATTGTCGTAATCCATCGGCACGGCAAGAACGATGACGGTCTTGGGTACGAAGGGAAAATCTTGCTCCCAGCTTAACTCTTTGTCCTGAACCTGGTAGTGCTCCATCATCTCCTTCATCGCGCCGGCCATCACTTTCTGATCGCGGATCTTTCCAAGATCTTGCTGCACCATCTCATCCATCATTTCAGAGGTTACACCGGCATCATAGATAGGATCATAATCCCATCTTTTGTCACGGCGAGCGATACCACAGCGCACCGCACCATACAGACGGGCTGCAGAACGGATCGCATCAGAAGCTTCTTTTTCTGAACCGAATTGATACTGTTCGTGCTCTACATCGGATTGATCCCATGTGAACATGCGGGTATTTGGCGTACCACAGGCGCCCAGGCGCAATTCTGATGCGTAAGGGGGAAACCAGGCAGAATGTTGCAGGGCGGTATCCAGCTGGGTAAAGCCCGGACGGGAATTGTCCCAGTCTTTATGTTCAAACCCCGGAACCTGCAACTGGAAGTTGTAGTGGGGGTTGTCTTTGTTTAAGCGGCCAAATTGCTCATTACGCTCAGGGTGTTTCATCATCATCAGCGGACTGAGCGCATAAGACCACATAGTGTCGCGCTGCGCAAAGGGCTTGAAATCATCGGTAACTTCAGGCCAATTAGGATCTTCTTGTCCTTGCACGGACCCTTTACCTGCAGCATAGCTGCCTATGCCTGCCACTAATGCGGCGCCCCCTCCGATTGCCGCACGTTTGAAAAACGTTCGGCGGGCCGGATTATCTATGTCTGCGCCAAGCTGTTCATTGGCGGTATCATTCTGAGAGATTTTATTTGTGGTCATGGCTCTTCCAGGTCAGCAATCAAAACTGAAAAAAGGCTCACCGCGAGATATCAGGCGGGCCGTTAGATTGTGGGTGGATGATAGACATGAAAACTGTCAGGAAAGAGTCATCAAACGACAATTGACTATTTCATATAGTGAAACAATGTCCCGAATGTCTGTGTGGGATAGTGCAGGCTGCATGCTGGAAATTGATTTCGGTCATAAAAAAATGAATTCTTCAGGGGGGGAATTTGATAACGCGCAAGAAAAGCATCTAAACCCGGACAATACAGCTTTTGTCATGAGAACGATGTTTTCTGGATTTTTTGTGATGGAGTTAACTCTTTTTGTGATCGCGTAATTCTATCTGGTATGGGGGTTATTAGTGGCAATACGTGATCGGCATTCCTGAATTGCACGACCATGCTTATTTAGGTTGCATATTTATGCGATCATAGTCGGAAATGCCTGAGCGCATGATATCCGCAAGTTTTGTTTTATCAGAGGGATCACAATGAGAGAAGTTGAGTTTAGGGCAATAGATCGACTGTTTATTAAAATGAACATCAATGACAAATTCTGGGTTTTGTTTATTGTCATATCTGCGGCTTTAGTTGGCTTTTCAGGTAGCCATTATTACTCGACTATTGAGCAAATTGATGCAGCGAATCATCTTCAGGCACAAGCCAAACTAGAGTCTGCCGTTAATGTGCTTCAAGCCGTAACTTTAAACGAGGAAGAGACCCAAAAAGTTCTTGATAGCCAGAACATTAAATTGGTTACATATTCTGTAGAAACTTCCGGAAGCGACAGTGAAATTACTGTTTCGATGCCTTTTGACGGGCGTTATGCAGTGCTAACGCATTTTGCAGATAACGCTGAAGCGAAAGAACAGGCCCTTACTCAATTTTTACTTTCTCTGTTGCCCCTCGCTCCAATAGGACTTTTATTTTATTGGGTTGCAACCTATTTAATTGGCGCACTGTGGGTCATGCATCAGGCGACTCGCCGCATTGCCAGTGGGGATCTGACTTCCCGTCTTGGTTTTCATATCGGACGTGACGAGTTTGGTGTCATAGGTCACGAACTAGATCGTTCGATGGATACCATCAGTGAATTAGTCGATACGGTTAAGATCAGCTCTACAACCTTGTATAAAACCGCAACAACATTTGAACAAGATGCTCGCGATTCAGAACAGCGGGTGAATCAACAATATGCATCGGTTGATTCTGTCGCGACTGCAATGGAAGAAATGTCAGCAACGGCGAAAGAGATTGCAGGCTATGGTTTACAAGCTGCACAGCAATCCGAAAAAGAAACTGCGAAGGTCTTTAATAGCAACGAAAGAGTTCAGGATGCSATCATGGTGGTGACCAAATTGTCTGAGCACACCGATGCGGCTTCGGCATCTGTTATGAGTCTTAATGAGAAAGCCACTGAGATTGATAACGTGATCACGACCATTAATGCGATCTCTGAGCAGACTAACCTTCTGGCTCTGAATGCTGCGATTGAAGCCGCCAGAGCAGGAGAGCAAGGGCGCGGTTTTGCTGTTGTTGCAGATGAAGTACGCACCCTCGCAGGACGCACTCAACAGGCAACCGTTGAGATCCGAGCTATGATTGATAATCTTCAGGCTGAAACGCATGGTATTTCGCAAATTACTGCCGAAACTTTAGAGCAAGCCAATAAGAGCCGGGAAATGATCACTGAAATCGGCAATGACGTGAATGAGATTGCCGAATCGGCTAAGTCCGTGATGGATATGAGTACTCAGATTGCATCTGCCGCTGAGCAGCAGACTGCAGTGGTTAATGATATTACTTCTGATCTGAATGAAATTCGCACTCAGTCGAGCGTGCTGCTTTCTTCAACACAAACATCAGTGGCTGGTATTCAGGAACTCTCTGATGCATCGCAGTCATTGGGTGGGATTTTAGAAAAGTACCGGACTTCGAATTAAACGGTACTAACTAATAATTAATCTTATAGCTTCGTCATTCCGTAAAGTGAGGCACGAACTTATACGGAATCTAAGGAGTGCACGGTTTGAACTGGATCCCGGATATTTCGTTCCTCAATTCCGGGATGACGGACTTTGACCGTTTCAATCATCTTCATGATATTTAGGTGCTAGAATTAGTGGTTCAAAAATCGCTGACACTAAATCAGAAGGGCACCTTCATGTTTCAGTAGTCCCTCTTTACGTTCAATACCGCCGGCATAGCCGGTGAGCGTACCATTTTTCCCGATAACCCGATGGCAGGGTACAATGATCGAAATCGGATTCTTACCGTTTGCAAGGCCGACCGCTCGTACGGCTTTTGGGTTACCAATCGCATTCGCCAAATCTTGGTAACTCCAGGTTGTGCCAAATGGAATCGTGGTAAGAGCCTGCCAGACTTTCTGCTGAAACTCGGTCCCTGTTGCGGCTATAGGCACCTCAAACATCTGCCGTGTTCCGGCAAAATATTCCTGGTATTCAGATACCGCCTGCTTCAGTACGGCATGTTCACTATCGAGCTTTCCCAGATTGTCTGGCTGTGTTGTCTGGGTTTGAAACCAAGCGCCAAGTAAACCTTCGTCATTCGCCTGGATAGTGAGTACCCCTACAGGGCTTTTATAATGTGTATAAACATTCATGATTGTGAATTCCAACAATGAAAAGTGGCGTAGCTGCCCCACGGAGATGTCGATTTTTCGTCAAAGTCATCAAAAGTAGCGATGACTTTTTTCACCACGAGATCGGTTGCCAAAAAACAATTGGGCTCTGATAGCCCCCGCAATTTCGCATAACTGATAGTCCAAGGGCCAATACCTTTTATCGCCAGCCATTGACTTGGATGATCTTCAAAATGATCGACCATATATTCTGCAAACCGTTTTACGGTATCTTTTCGGCTCTGCGGCATTTTAAGAAAACTCAGCTCGCCATTAGCAACAACCTCTGGTGTTGGGAAATACAGATCCCCGTGTTCGTGCATGCCGAGCGTGTCGACAAATGTGTTTAGTTGAGTAATGGCTGCTTTGACTGAAATTTGCTGACCAAGAATGGCACGTACTCCGGCCTCCCAAGTATTCCAAACACCAGGTATTCGAATTCCTGTTGTCATAAGGCGGTTTAACGCCGTTTGGGAAAGATGTGTTTCGATGACGGCGATATCGGCATCCAGATCAAAGACACGGCGGATCTGGGTCACTAACATTTTTAACTGCGTAATATCATCTATTTCAAATTCGATAGCTAAGGTATTCTTTTGTGTATGTGATGCTTTAAACCAGCCTTTTGTATTGCCCAGCGTAAAGGTTCTCTGGTAATGGTTTTCACCGACGTCTTCAACGCCTTTGACGGCACGTAAACGATAGAAATTAAGCAAGTGAGCCCAGTCAAAAGGCGGACGAAAAGCAATGGTTAACTGGTTACCTACTGATTTTTTGTTACTGCCCTTACGAATGTCGCTGGGTGTTAATTTTAATATTTTCTGAAACGCATCGTTAAAACGGCGGACGCTGTTGAAACCGCTGGCGAGACCAATATCGCTGATGCTCATCGTGCTGCTATGGAGTAATTGTTTCGCAAACATCAGCTGGTTGTATTGTGCATACTGTTTAGGTGACATACCTAAATGCTTTTCAAATAATTTCCTCAGATACCGATCGCTAACACCCAATCGTTCAGAAAAGTCAGCCAAATTCGTTTGCTGCAACTCTCCTTTATCGATCAATTGAATAGCGCGTTGAAAGGTTGTTTCAATGCCTTTCCATGCCCAGGAGCCGGGGGCACTATCTGGCCGACACCGTAAGCAAGGGCGATAACCGGCTTGCAGTGCCAGGGCCTGGTTTGCGAAATACTCAACATTCTCTTCTTTAGGTGCTGTCGCCGGGCAAATGGGGCGGCAAAAATACCCGTGGTTTTGACGGCAACATAAAAATGACCATCAAAACGACTCTCACGAGATGCTCGTGCCCGTTGGCATTGCTCTACCGTTAGTTCAGAAAAATCGGCAATCGTCATAAAAAAGGTTACTGCTCAAGTTTAGCGATAAGGGTAGTGTAACCTTTCTAATGCACCAGACTAGCCATTTTCGGAACCGGAACGTAGAAAATCAATCATCCATATTTTTCCAGGCAATCGCCGTGCAGCGGTTATCTAAGTGGGGCGTTTGTTGCAGCGGCGTACCTTGTTGGAAAGATGAGCATAAGGTTGGTATGTGCTTGTTGTCACACTTAACATCTTTACATAGCGGCACTATAAAAAACGGGAAGATCCTGTCCTGTCATTTACTTTTCCCGCCAGTTTTCATCCCGTCTTAGTTATACCCGAGCTGACTTGAAAGAAAAGACAAGCTCAGAAAAGCTGACCTACGAGAACTACAGCGTCGATATGCAATATTATTTAAATGCCAACGGTGACCTCCGTCCTTACGTCAATGCCGGGTTTGGTGAGGCATTGAAGGATCAGGATCGAAGCATCAAAACATTCCAGGTCAACGCGGGTCTTGGCGTACATTACAAGTTAAATCGCAACTGGGCCCTTCAAATCGACTGGCGTCATAACTATGGTACCAAGTTCTCTGCCAATGATAGCCTGGCCACCGGGTAATGCCGTTCACTTAACGTGAGCGGCATTGTTTTTTCTAACGGGATATCGGTTTTTTGAGCACTTCAATACTCTAGGGTAACTTCGTTCTCTTCTAGCAGGTAAAATAAACTGCTTCGCGATCTCTTCTAGTACCATTACTTGTTTCGGTATGTTCCCTGGTGTCACAAATGGCAACTGCGTTAACTCATGAACAATATGC
>NZ_JAKJSP010000099.1:0-6708 GCF_050337085.1 Photobacterium sagamiensis
ATGAATACACTGATCCTTGACCATAAAACAGTGTGTGTCGAAGCATCGGAAAAACCCCAGCAAGAGCAGTTTGATAAGCTTGGTTTCGATGTTGTTCCTGTTGATTTGCGTGACGCTTATGCCTTTGGCGGCGGCCTACACTGTGCAACTGCAGATGTATGGCGTGAAGGTACGTGTGAAGATTACTTCCCTAATCAATTTGCAGGGGCGCACGATATCAGCCATTGGGAATATTAATAAATTATAAAGCGTCTCCTTTAGGATATTCTATTGGATGGGAATAATCCTAAATATCGACAGAATCCGGGATCAAATTTGGTCCCGGATTTTTATTTATCCGGATCTGCCAAACCATAATTCCTCGGCTGAGCAATGACATCAGCAGATCTCTTTCGTTACGATTAAAGGTTACCTGACAATACAGCGTGACACTGTCACTCCGTCGTCAGTGAGATTGTATCTGATGTCTGATAATCAGCTGGGAAGATTTGCCTTCTTAGGGCCTAATGATTACAGCTACGTCGGTCTGTAAAGCGGAACGATGATCAAGGTGCAATAACCGGTGGTTGGATCATTGTACGTTACCTTCCCGTTACCCAGCCTTTCTTAAACTAGCGCTGTCAATTCGGTGCAAACAAAATGAAATGCTTATGTTCAGTTCTTCACGCAAACTACTCAATATCGCTATTTTGTGTGCTTCGGCAGCTTTGGTTGCATGTTCTGCTGACTCAACACCAACACCCACAATAACTTCAGCCAACACAACTAATGTGCGTGTTCCTGCTGAATGGGAAACCCAAGCCGGAGTTTGGATGCAATATCCTGATCAGTGGGAAGCGGATATGCGCCCGGCATTCGCCAGGATCGTTTCAGTCGTGCAGCAATATCAGCCAGTGCACATGCTTACTCGCAACGAGCAGGAAAAAAGTCAGGCTCAGCAACTATTGGCCGAACTCGGTGCCGCTGATAAGAACATTCAGTGGCATGTCGTGCCATTCGACAACGCCTGGATGCGTGACAACGGGCCTATTTATGTCACCGACGGTAAGAAAACATGGATTCAAAACYGGGGTTTTGACGCTTGGGGAGGCAACTTTGGCGGCGATGTTAGCTACACCAATGATAATCTCATCCCAGACTATGTTGCCAAGCAGCTAAATGTCGAGTCTGAACAATATCTTGACTACATACTAGAGAAAGGTAATGTCGAGGTGAATGGCGATGGCGTTCTGGTGATCAATTGGGATTGCCAGGATCAGCGCAATCCTGGCATGACACCGCAAGAGCATGAAGCCATCTTAAAAGAAAAGCTCGGGGTGCACACCATTGTCTGGGCTTATGGTCATTACCCGGAAGATGGCACAACTGGCCACATTGACGGCACGGCACGATTCATCAATAGCAATACATTAGCCGTCACAGTTCTTGATGACAGTACGACAGACGATCAACTAGTTACCGACGCAGAAGCTGCCGGGCTCAAGGTACTGCAGGTTTAACGATCACTAATCCGATCGCTATTGAAACTGATTATTCAAATGAATCCAATGATTATGGCTACGGCGTAGGGCTGTACCTAGTAACAACCCTTTGTCAAAAGATGGGGTGGCAGTGTGCGGTTGAGCAAGATACTAAACAATTTCAAGTGCGAATAGCCAACTTGGTTTAGTAACCAAATCCCTTGTGTAATAGCTGCACCAGCTACATCTTGCTTTTTCATAGCGAGCGGGATAGGGCGTTTATTTCTGAATGTGGCTCTGCCGGACAATAACGATAAAGGCAGAGTCAGTGGCTTACCATAAAACCTGCAGTTAAGTTAAAATCTGCAGTTAAGTAGAGAGGGGACATAATTAAATTAGAGCTTATGTTCCGACCTAACCGTTTCGGATAAGGAAAAGTATCTCAAAGTTAGCTGTGTTGCCCACAACCTTAGGGGTGCGAGAGTTGACAACACGATCTCCACATTCAAGAACCCAGCCGCGATAGGCTGGGTTCTTTGTTCAAGCTTACACAAAAATAGTAATGGCAATGGCTTGGACCTAAGGCTCCCGGTGGTAGATCGGTGTTGGCGGTTAGCCCGCAGGTAGAGTTGTCGGTGCTTTGGCGGCCTTGGGTTCACAGCGCAGCCCCATTGCGTTACCAGAATCAAGCATGTACATGATGCACGAATAGGCCGTGTTTGAGCGCGGGGTAAACTCGTAGAGTTCGGAGTTCTCAGCCCAGGTGTCCAGTTCATAGGCAAAGTCAGGCGGCAGCAACTTGATTGCTTTACCCTGGGTGCCTTTAGGGATGCAGGACAACCCCATGTCTTTGCCAGAATCTAGCATGAGCATGATGCAGGCACGATCAGGGCTTGCTTTGGGGGTGAACTCATAAACCTCGGAGTTTTCCTGCCAGGTGTCCAGCTCATAGGCGTAATCTGGCTTCTGGTCGGGCAAATTACTTGTCTCGCTGTTACAGCCTGCTAGTACCAGGGAGAACGCGAGGGGCAAAAGAACGATCAAACGGTTTGTCATGATATTTCCTAGTTAATTTAAAAACTGCCAGCCTTGAACGATAAAAATAAATTTATGAGTCAGTCACATAATTAGCATGTTGGTAAAAGCAGACAATTACAATATTTGACAGCAAGGTTTCTGAATATAATCAGTATGAGAAAACGACTATTCACCAATGTGTTAACGGACTAGACCCTATCACTCACCCAGTGTAGCAACTATCCAGGCAGAGTCAGCATTCCTACGAGCAGGTTTTGGCAAAGGCTGGGACAAAACTGCGTTTGGTCTTATGCTCTAACTCGGGTGTTTCGGATAAAAAAAGGTATCACAAACCGCGCCCCCACTTGCAACATAGCCCACAGCATACTTTAAGCTCATTCATATCCCTTCCTGCCATGACCATCCCACATAGACATTAATTTTCATGGTTGAAACTCATTTTTTATTTCACCTGCTATATTTAGTACTCAAAACAAAAAAGCATGGCAAACATTAGAATTTAGGTTAGGGATGGCTTGCTGGCGGCGGGGTCCAATGATTTCCAATGAAAATAATGCTTAGACAACTAATTAAATTCTTGCTTATCATGAGGAGTATTCTGTGTCTTCATCACAAAATGTTGTACTAAGAGCACCTGAACTCAAAGACGGTATGGCTGTTTTCCGCTTGGTGGAACGTTGTCCGCCGCTAGACACAAATTCCAGCTACTGCAATTTGCTTCAGTGCGGGCATTTCTCAGATACCTCGGTAGCTGCGGATATAGATGGAGAATTAGTAGGATTTATTTCCGGATATGTGGTTCCGGAACGGACAGATACGCTGTTTATCTGGCAAGTGGCCGTTGCCGAGCAAGCCAGAGGCTTAGGCCTGGCATCCCGCATGTTGGCACATATTCTTATTCGCCTAGCCTGTCAGGATATCAACTACTTAGAGACGACCATTACGCAAGACAATCAAGCATCCTGGGCCTTATTTAAAAGCATAGCAACGAAGCTGTCAGCAGATTTCCAGCCATCCGCGTGGCTGGACAGAGAAGCTCACTTTGATGGATTACATCACTCAGAGATGCTTGTGCGCATTGGCCCTTTTAGAAAATTAAGAGAAATGTAATGAAAATCTTTGATGAAATAGAATCCGAAGTCCAGAGCTATGCCCGTTCCTTTCCTCGCATATTTAATCGAGCGAAAGGGGAATTCATGTGGGACGAAGATGACAATCAATATCTGGACTTTCTAGCCGGAGCAGGAACCCTTAATTACGGCCACAACAATCCAATTTTCAAAGAAGAGCTATTAAAGTACATCGAAAACGATGGCATTACTCACGGCCTTGATATGCACACCAAGGCCAAGGGCGAGTTTTTACAGGCCTTTAACGACAAAATTCTTAAGCCTCGTGGTATGGAATATATTGTCCAATTCACTGGCCCAACAGGCACTAATGCCGTTGAGGCGGCAATGAAAATTGCTCGTAATGTGACTGGGCAACAAAATATTGTGACCTTTACCAACGGATTCCATGGAGTAAGTCTTGGCTCACTGGCTGCAACGGGAAATTCACATCACCGTGATGCCGCCGGAGTAAGCTTAACCGGTACGCACCGTATGCCATACGATGGTTACCTGGGCGAAAACATTGATACGACCGAATATCTCGATAAAGTTTTATCTGATTCTAGCAGCGGTATCAATTCTCCAGCAGCTGTTATTGTTGAAACCGTTCAGGGTGAAGGCGGCATTAACGCAGCCAGTTTTGCATGGTTACGCAACCTTCAGGCTATTTGCAAAAAACACGGCATTTTATTGATTGTTGACGACATCCAAGCAGGTTGTGGCCGCACTGGCGATTATTTCAGTTTTGAAGAGGCTGGAATCGAACCTGACATTATTACCTTATCTAAATCTTTGGGTGGTTACGGCTTACCGTTTGCTGTTGTGTTGATGAAACCAGAATTAGATCAGTGGAAACCAGGAGAGCATAACGGCACCTTTAGAGGTAATAATCTGGCATTTGTCACGGCTAAAACGGCCATCGAGCATTATTGGTCGAATAATACATTTTCAAAAGAGATCAAACGTAAGGGCCAATACACCTCAAATCGTCTAAAAGACATTGTAAGCAAGTATGGCGAAGGCAATTTTACAACTAAAGGACGGGGAATGTTTCAAGGCATAAATTGTGTCAATGGAGATATTGCGGGGAAAATAACAAGTTGTGCGTTCAAAAAAGGACTCATTATTGAGACCAGTGGTGCAGATGATCAAGTTGTGAAGTTCTTGTGCCCCTTAATTATTACTGATGAAAACCTAAAAAAAGGAATTGATATTGTGGAGTCAGCAATTAGGGAAGTATGTGCAAGAGAGACAGAAATTCCAGAAGAAAAAACCTATTTTAATGAAAGTTAGCTTTGACAGACAAACCATACTCGTTGTAATCCAGAAAATTTAAGAATCAGGAAGATGTATGATCGTACGAAATTTATCTGATGCAAACCAATCCAAGCGAAGAGTCGTTTCACCCGATGGGAACTGGGAGAGTACTCGCCTGTTATTGAAAGAAGATAAAATGGGATTCTCTTTTCACATTACCACGATTTATGAAGGGGCTGATTTCCAAATGCATTACAAAAATCATTTGGAATCTGTCTATTGTATCTCTGGTGAAGGTGAAGTGGAAAATCTGGATGACGGCACGAAGTATCGAATTGAACCTGGCACAATTTATATCTTGGATAAAAATGATAAGCACGTTTTACGCGCGTTTAAAGAAATGAAAATGGCTTGTGTATTTAACCCTCCTCTGAACGGAAAAGAAGTGCACAATGTCGAAGGTGCTTATGAATTGGAAGCAAAAGCAATTACAGACTTAAATCAATATTATGAATAAAATCATTGCCAACAAGCTAATAGAATGTGATTGCACAACCGTATTTGACTTCTATTCATCTCGTAATGGCCAGGCAGCAAAAATGATTGCAAGAAAGAATCCGGTTGTTTATGCCCCCAAAGATGTAGCGCCACCGATTGCCCCTTTGGCTATCGAGCAGTATAACAAACATGGTTTTGTTGTTTTGGATGATATTTTTTCGCCTGAATAAACGTATCTTGGACAGGCATACTTAAGTTGGTCATGTATCTTGGACAGGCATACTTAAGAAGTCACTAAGACTGACATCATTAAGTTGGTCAAATACATCCGAAATAGCATTGTTGCTTTTCTTGCTYGTAATMGCCTRAACCTGAAGCAATTTTGTGTTTATGGGTTATTGGAAGGAAGGTTTATCCTTCTGAGACAGAAATTAGGTGGTAGCTTTTAATTATCTAAGGCTATTTACGTGGTGAGCCTGTAACCCTGTGCTCGAGAACGGTTGAAAGTTACCATAGCAGCCTGAATGGATCGCGATGAGCCAATGAGCAACGCACGTTGTCGTTCAAATTGGGTGCAGGCTTTTAACCAATTTTTCTGCTCGATATTTAAACGTTGCAGGATTGGCGGTGTGTTGGATTCAATATACCCTGTTTTACCTTTGCGAAGCTGTCGACCTGTCCAGTCAACAAGCTCTATGTAATCCATCAATCGCATAGGGATCCCTTTGATGATGGCGTTGTTTGGGTTACCAATGAAAGGGTGAAGTGAAGGAGCCGTTAGCTTTTCATTTTTCAGAGCCTGAAGCCTTGCTTTTATCGACGTATAATCAGACTTTTCTGGCGTTTTGGCAATGCCAGCACGGATGGGATTTAAATCGACATAGGTCATTGCAGCAGCCAGCGCTTGTTCATCCAGCAATGCTTGGCACTTAAAGCGACTTTCCCAGAAATGTCCGGTACATTTATCTTCTTTATTCGCCTGTGTGGCGATATCTAAATTGAGCTCACGCATAAACCAGCTGAGGTTGGCGAGTCKAGAACGCCAYTCGTCGATGATGGTTTTGCAGGCGTTGAATTCGGCGTCGCTTTTRGTATCACCAGTCAGCAACCGCTGGATCAGTACCGGTTTGTTATGAAGGGTACACCAGCGTTCAATGACTTCCTGATCTGTTAACGCTTGTGCTTTCTCTTTATCAATATGCACTACCAGGTGGTAGTGGTTACTCATTACTGAGTAGGCRCAAATATCAATGCAATARATRCTGCTGAGTTGTTTGATCTTCGCTTCAAYCCACTCGCGACGGTGTTCAAAAGACGTTTCTGTTGCTTCATCGTAGCCACAG